>NZ_CP023049.2:900389-1200518 GCF_002285635.2 Chryseobacterium piperi
AGAACGATTTCAGCATCATTAGTCATTCCATATCCTTCTACAGGAGGCATTCTGAAAGTCATGACGCTTCCTTCCTTGATCACCGATAGTTTTTCATTGATGATTTCCATAAGCTCATCAATATCCTGTACTTTCTCCCTTTCTTTTTTTGGTTTTAATTTTACAAACCCCATGGCATAGGCAGGTCCTGAACTATTGCTCAATAAATTATAACCTGTAATAGAAGTATTTTCATCAATAGCTTCCACTCCTTTTAAAATCTTATTAATACTGCCAGAAACCTCTGTAGTTTTCGTTAATCCTGTTCCGGGAGGCATACTTAGAGTGTACATAAACAAACCGTCATCTTCCATAGGCACGAAACTTTTTGAAGTAGAAGTCATCAGCCATGCTGCAAGAGCGATTACGCCTACAACCAGTCCCCCGCCAATCCACTTTTTATGGATGAGAAATTTCACTCCTTTTACATATCGACCGGTCATATTGTTAAAGCTTGCATTAAATGCTGTAGCGAACCTTTTTCCAAAGGTTTTTTTCTCACCATTAGTATCATGGGCATGGTTGTTTTTTAAGAATACGGCACATAAAGCAGGGGTTAACGTCAAGGCGTTTACTGCAGAAATAATGATGGCAATGGCTAATGTATAAGCAAACTGCTTATAAAATAATCCTGCAGATCCTGACATGAATCCGATCGGAATAAATACCGCTGACATAACCAGGGTAATTGAAATTACAGCTCCTGTGATTTCGTTCATCGCTTTATGAGTAGCTTCTTTTCCTGTAAGGTTGGTCCCTTCCATATTACTGTGCACGGCTTCTACCACAACAATGGCATCATCGACAACGATACCGATAGCTAAAACAAGAGCAAAAAGTGTTAATACATTGATGGTGAATCCTAATACCAAAAGGAAAAAGAATGTACCTACAATAGCTACAGGAACAGCAATGGCTGGGATAATTGTCGACCTGAAGTCCTGTAAAAAGATAAATACAACGATAAAAACAAGGATAAAAGCTTCAATTAAAGTAGATTTCACCTGACCCGTTGCTTCATCCAGTCTCTCTTTTGTACTAATCACTTTGCGGTATTTTACTCCCGGAGGAAAAGATTTAGATAGCTGTTCAATGGACTTATTAACCCCAATTTCTATTTCATTGGCATTGGATCCTGTGGTCTGCATGATAGCAACGGTTACAGCATTTTTACCATTGGAAAGGTTATCTCCACTGTAAGAAATGGAACCAAATTCCACTCTGGCTACATCTTTAAGCCGGATCAGCTTTGTTCCATCATTTTTAACGACAATGTTTTCAAACTGCTCAGGTTTATTTTTTTTCCCTTTATATCGCATAACATATTCCAATGAAGCATTGGATTCTTCCCCGAGTTTACCCGGAGCAGATTCCAGACTATGGTCTGCAACTGCGTTTGAAATGTCAGCAGGTTCCAATCCGTAAGATGACATTTTCTGTGGATTCAGCCAGATTCTCATGGAGTAATCTTTAACCCCGAAAACCTGCGCCTGGCCTACACCTTTTACTCTTTTTATCTGTGGAATAAGATTGATATTGGCATAGTTCTGCAAAAAGGTTTCGTCGTATCTTGTATTGTCATCCGTATAAATATTAAACAACATAATCATGCTGTTTTGCTGCTTTGAGGTAGTCAGTCCCATTCTTACCACTTCCTGGGGTAAAATAGGGGTAGCCTGCTGTACTCTGTTTTGTACATTAACGGCAGCCTGGTCAGCATTGACTCCCTGCTTAAATATAATTGAAATCGAGAACGTTCCATCGTTACTCGCATTCGACTTGATGTATTCCATGTCTTCTACTCCATTGATCTGTTCTTCCAATGGGGTAACTACAGAACGGATGACGGTTTCGCTGTTTCCTCCGGGATATGATCCTGAAACCATGATCGTAGGAGGTGATATATCCGGAAATCTTGTTACGGCGAGTTTGCTAAGACCTATAATTCCAAGAATAACAATGATCAGGGAAATTACAGTTGCCAATACCGGCCGGTCTATTATTTTTTTTAACATGTTTTGATTTTCTGAGAATGAAACATTATTTTCACTATTTTGAAGGGATGATTTTAGGAAGTACTAAAGCACCTTCCGTAAGAGCATCGATTCTGTTGACTGCAATCTTATCACCTGCTTTTACTCCTGAGGCAACAAAATAGTCATTGATCGTACCTCCTGAAATCTCGATCGGAGACATCACTACCTTATTTTTAGAGCTCAGTTTATAGACAAAGAATCTATCCTGAATATCTTTTACTGCGGTTTTTGGAAGCTTGATAACGTCATCTATGGACTGATGAATCATCACTTTTGCTGTTCCTCCGGCACGTAATAATTTGTCAGGATTCTGAAAGATCGCTTTCATCTGCATACTCCCGGTACTGCGGTCAAAATTACCACTGGCATTTTCCAATTGTCCTTTATAAGCATACGTAGAGCCGTCCGGAAGGATAAGGTCAACATTTCCCGTATGATCTTCAGAAGCGATTTTTGCTTTGGTATATCTGAGGAAGTCTGCTTCATTCATTGAGAAATATACATTTACTGTATTGATATCCGATAGTGTGGTCAATGGTGAAGGATCAGAAGGACTAATCAGGTTTCCGGTCCTGTTGGGTATTCTTCCGATGTATCCGGCTACCGGAGCTTTGATATAAGTAAAGCCTGCATTGATTCTTGATGATCCTAAAGCTGATTTAGCCTGGTCAACCTGTGCTGTAGCTGCCTGATAACTGGCTTGTGCTGTTTTTAACTGCATTTCGGAAACCACCTCTTCTTCTACCAATGGCTTTAGCTTTTCTACTTCAAGTTTGGCGGTGGTCTGGTTGGCTAAAGCTGTTTTGAGAGCTGCGTTACTATTGTTGACCTGTTCATTATACACCGAAGGATTAATTCTGAAAAGCGTCTGTCCTTTTTGGACATACTGTCCTTCCTTTACATATACTGCTTCCAGATAGCCGGTGACCTGGGCTTTAATATCTACATTATCCCGTCCTTCAATACTTCCGGGATAACCGGATGAAATATCTGCATTTCCGGATTGAAGTTGGATAAAATCCGTTGGGAGTGCTGATACTTGTGAAGTTGCTTCCTGGCTGTTTCCTGAATTACATGAATGTAAGAAAACTGCTGCTGTGAGTACGAATAGAAAATAACCTTTTTTATAGTTCATGAGCTGTGATTTACTGATTACTTACTACAAAATAATCGTAAAAAAAGGTCATTAATAGAAGGAAATTTAGTGAAACAGCATTATTTAGAGGTGAAACGTTTAATATTAAAAATGAAAAGAAAAGTGGTTTAATTGATATTTCATTCTTAATTTATGAAACCGAAACGAAGTGAATATAGAATTCCATCTTTGCATTAGATAGGTGATCTGGCAAAAGATGTATTTTCTAAGATTTTCCGTTAGAATAAAACACTAGTATTTAATTCTAAACATCAGTTATTGAAAAGTATCTTTAGCTCAAAATTGATGCATGCATTGTTTAATAATCCATCCATGCTTTTAATGCTGATGCTTTTTCCCTGCTTACAATCACTTCAATATCCGGATGCTTAAGAAGTTCAAGCTTAAGTTTTCCATTGAAATGATTAAATACTTGTTTTACAGAATCAATATTGATGATGAATTGCCGGTTGGCTCTGAAAAATATTTTAGGGTCGAGCTGTTTTTCGAGTTCTTCAAGGGTTTGAGGAACACACTCTGTACTACCTGTTTTTAACACTGCTTTATTCACTCCTAATTCGGTGAAGAAATAAAGAACATCTTCTGCAAGCAATGTTTTGTAACCGTCACGATGTGCCAGCAAAAACCGCTTCCTATAGTCTTTAGGTTGTATGTAGTTCAGTAATCCTTCTATAGCAGTTCCTACATAAGGAATTGCTTCCATAAAAGTTTCGTATTGTTTAAGCGCAGCTTCCAGTTCGTCTTCTTCTATAGGTTTTAGGAGATAATCGATACTGTTATACTTAAATGCTTTTACCGCATATTCGTCATAAGCAGTGGTGAATATAACCGGGCATTTGATCTCGATTTGATTAAAAATTTCAAAGCTTAACCCGTCTGCAAGCCGGATATCCATCATAATCATATCAGGAGTTGTATTTTCCTGAAGCCATTTCACCGAGGAAGCTACAGAATCTTCCACAGAAACAATTTCTGCTTGAGGTCTTAATTTTAAAAGTAATCTTTGTAAACGGTCTGCATTGGGTTTTTCGTCTTCTACGATTAAGATCTTATTAAGTTTCATAATAATGGTATTTTAGCGATGAAATCTTTTTCTGTTTTTAGTATCAGCGGTTTTCTCTCTCCCAGTAATTCAAACCGGTTCATGATATTTTTTACCCCTACCTTGGCTGATGCGGTTTTATTAACCAATGGCGATAAGGTATTATAAACCACAAGGTTTTTGCTGGGTAAAGTATATATTTTTATTTCTAATGGGTTAGATTTCAGGGTCTGGTTGTGCTTGATAGCATTCTCTACCAAAAACTGCAATGTTAATGGCGGGATCAGCATGCTTTTGTAGTTCTCATCAATGGAAATATTGAAGACTACTCCATCTCCTATTCTCTTTTTAATAAGGAAAATATAGGAATCCAGAAACTTAAGTTCTTCTTCCAATGCGATGCTGTCTTTTTTTGAATTGATCAGGAGATAACGGTATACTTTAGAGAAATTCTCTGCATATTCATATCCTAACTGTTGGTTTTCCAGAATAAGCTCAGATAATACACTGAGATTATTGAAAATGAAATGAGGGTCGATCTGTAATTTCAAAGCCTGGAGCTCTGCTGCCATGGCAGCCTGTCTGTGTTTGGATGCTCTAAGCTTATGCTGGCTGACTTCAAGTGCTGATTTTTTCCAGTTTTCCAGCAAAAAATCTCCCGTATTAATGGCACTTATAATTAATGAAACAATAATATTGGTGGCAATCCACTGCCCGAGTAAGGTCATCTCTTTACGGTAATCAATTTCGGGCATGTTTTCCGTTTTAGAAAAGATATAATTGATGATGATGACCAGAAGAACACTTCCTATGATTTGAAGAAAGCCTTGTATAAAAACCCTGTTGATATTGCGGTTACTCCACGGAAGCAATTTATTCAGCTGATGGTCAATGAATATGCTCACTTCGGAAATGATAATGGAAAATAGCGCTACCCAAAAGAGGTCATTGATCAGAAAATACAGAGGCTGATTGATATATCCTTGCCAGGCCGGATCAAAGGGATCCATCAGATAGGAAAATATATAAAATGAAAATAAAGCCACTGTCCAGATCAATAATCTTTTTTTAGTGGCTGAAAGAATGAGTTCTTTTCTTATTTTACTTCTTCTTTTCATAGAAAGAATACGGTTTCAGGTTTAATGATTTTGTAAATATAGATATTGATCTTTAAAAAGTCCTTTGATTTTTCGTCAAGCAGGAAAAATTTGACCTGAAATGCTAAATGAATAGTTTAAAACGTTGTCCCTATATTAGAGTATCTATTATTTTAGGGCCCAATTTAGTTTGAATATATTACTCTAGTGTGTGAGATAATTTTTATATTGTAGGTGTATATTTATTAAAACCAACAAATTATGAAAGGAAAACTATTTAATTTACTATTAAGTGCATTTCTATTGGTCTTCATCCTGAACTCCTGTAATGATATGACACCTGATGAAAATGAAGGCTCTCAAAACGAAACTTCAATCACTAATACCTGGAAAGATAATCCTTACAAAGTGAATGTAATCTATTTTGTCCCCAACGATTTAGATACGATTCCGGGATATCAGAAAAGATTGAGTAACATTATGTTGCATGTACAAAAGTTTTTCGGAGACAATTTGAAAAGAGCAGGCTATGGCTATACCTCTTTTGGATTAGATCTTTTGTCTGATACCCGAGTGAATATTATAACCATTAGAGGAACAAAAGGAAAAGACTCTTATCCCTATTCAGGCGGCGGTGGGGCTGTATTGAGTGAAGTGCAGCAATATTTTATGTTGAACCCAGGACAAAAGAAAAGTGAACATAGCTTAATTATCATCCCTTCCTATAATTCAGATCCTAATAATCCAGGAGGACCACCATTTTATGGTTTAGGTAGGGATTGTTTTGCGCTGGATTATCCTGAAATGGATACGGATAAGTTTGGATTACCGGGAACAGCAGGAAACCTTGCTACAAAATGGATAGGAGGTCTTGCTCATGAATTGGGACATGGCTTGAATGCTCCTCACAATAAGGAACATAAGACCAATATGTCTACCTTAGGGACGGCATTAATGGGGTCAGGGAATTCTACTTATGGAAAATCACCGACTCATATTACCAATGCTCACTCAGCCATATTTTCTCTGTCACAGCCATTTTCGAAATCCATCAGAAGTGATTGGTATAGTGCTGTACAGAACAAGCTGGAAAGTGTAAAAGGAGAGTTTCGTGATAATAAAATTATAATCAGTGGAAACTATACTTCAAGTCTACCAGTAAAGGCGGTTACTGTTTACCATGACCCTTTTCCTGCGGGAAAATATTATGCAGACTATGATGCTCTGGCATGGAATGTCCAGCCAACTGGAGGAAACAGCTTTTCTGTAGAAAGCTCACTGGATGATTTTCATACCTTATCAGGAAAGTATCAGTTAAGAATTGAGTTTCATCATGAAAACGGAACAGTGACCACCAACAGTTATCAATATGAGTTTGTTAACGGAGTGCCTAATGTTTCAATAATTAATACAAGAGATTTATTGAATAGATCAGCATGGCAGGCTATTTCTACGAATAGCCAGGAAGCAACCGATGGCGTTATCGGAAATATTCTGGACAATAATTTTGATACCGTGTGGCATACAGTATGGAGAACTGGCGAAGCACCACTACCCCATCAGTTTATAGTAGATATGGCCTCTGCAACTTCCGTTAACGGCTTTGCATTTGCCAATCGCAGTAATTTAAATGGTGCGATGAAAGATATTGAAATCTTTAAAAGCAATGATAATATCAGCTGGACGAGTATAGGAACATTCGCGCTCATTGCCCAACAGAATTGGCAATATGTGGATCTGCCACAAAACGAATCTATGAGGTATGTAAAAGTTAAAGTTAACTCTACCAATGGAGGTTTTCAATACACTCATCTGGCTGAGTTCGGAGCTTATTAATTATTGGCTCTTTTGATCATTCAGAAAGATGATTTAAAGTCTAATTATTACAAAAGAGACTAGCTTTTAAAGCTAGTCTCTTTTGATTTTTTGATGAATGAATATATTATTTTTTCATCCAAGACTGATTGTCTTTATTATCAGAACGTTTTCTACCTTTATCAATATTATAAGCAAAACCTACTCCTAATGTTTGTTTTAGCTGTGTTCTTCTGATCTGGTTGTGATCATACATTAAGTCTAAAGTAATATTGGTAGATATGAATTTGTTAATTTTCATGTTTAAGATCCCACTATAAGCAAGTACCAATCTATCCGGGTGATCTAAATAGTTTGAAAATACAGAACCTGTATTGATCAAACTGATATTGTCCATAATTTTCACTTTGTAAATAGCAGTTCCTAAGAAACCAAATTGGAATAATGAAGAATCTCTATTATTTTTCAATCCATAGCTTCCTGCATATTGAAGATCTTTATCCAATACAAAAGTCCATCTTCCGTTAGCCGGACGTAATGTCATGGTGAAATTATCGTTAGGTCTGTAAGTAAAACCTACCCCTGCATTCAGATATCCAGGAGCCATAAAGTTTGAAATCTTTTTAGCATCAGGATTATTCCCATCTTCATATCCAGGTGCAAACTGACTTTGTAAACTTAGTCCACCAGATACATACCAGTTTTTAGCAATCTTTCTACCATAGTTTGTAGAAAGGTTGATAACATCCTGTGTTTTTCTTGATCCTACTCCCTGAGTGTTATTTTGTCCATAACCAAGAATAACGATATTTTCCCAAAGATCTTTTCCCTTTTCGTAAGTAAGGTTATAATTAACACCGGCAAGCCAACCTACGTTGTTAGCTCCACCCCCAACCCAGTTGGAAAATGCAGCCTGGTTCAGCATTAATGTGTTCTGACCTTGGATACTCCATGCTTTGGTCGTATCTACTACGGGAGCATCAGTTTTTGTTTCTTGTGCAAAAGCGAGTGTTCCAAGAGAAATGGAAACGGCTAATAAAATTTTTTTCATAATTTAAAAGATATTGGTTGCAAAAATAGAAAATATAATTTTTGTTAAAAATTATTAAAAAAGACTAAATTTATTTAAAATTAAGATTTTTTATAATATGATTCAAAAAAATAAATGAATGGTATTTTATAAAAGTCTCATTTTTATATAAAAAATTATTGTGTAAACTTTAATAATGATAGAAATCAGTTGATTTTTTATGTCATTTATTTATGAATATAGTTTTACGTTAATGATTTGAAGAGCACTATCTTAGTAGCGTGATTAAAATTCTTAATTTTGCAGAATATGGAAACTGATGGGATGAAAAAAGAGATTCTATACTTAAAAATAGCAGGAATTATTGAGAAACAAATTCTCAATGGAACCTTGCGACTAGGGGAAAAAATTCCTTCTATCCGTACAGTACAAAAAGTATATAATGTAAGCATTAATACGGTAAGGCAGGCATTCCTCGAACTGGAAAGTAAATCTTTGATAGAGTCTGTACCCAAATCAGGATACTTTGTAAGTAAAGCTTCCCAAAGAAAGTTTTCACTTCCCTCAGTAATTATACTGGATTCATTACAAAAAGAAAAGCATCCTGAAGATCTGTTTCATAAAACATTTGCTTCATCAGAAAATACAGATATTACTCATTTTTCTCTGGGACTACCTGAGAAAACGCTTTTGCCGATTGCAAAACTGAATAAAAGTGTGGCCGCGGTTATGCGGAGTTTGGCTAACGGTGGGGTGACTTACGAGTCAGTACAAGGGAATCTGAATTTCAGAAGAACTGTTGCCAGATGGGCGTTTATGTTGGAAGGAAAGATTACAGAAGATGACGTAATAGCCACTTCAGGAGCGATGAACGGGATGTTTACTTGTTTGATGGCGGTTACAAAACCAGGCGATAAGATTGCGGTTGAAAGTCCTGCCTATTTTGGAATTTTAAAGATGATCAGTGCTATGGGACTGGAAGCTGTAGAAATTCCTTCCGATCCTGTTACCGGATTAGATCTCGATGCGCTTAAAAAAGTTTTACCCACGATCAGCGCCTGCTGCTTTGTGGTTAATTTCAATAATCCTATGGGGACCTTAATGCCTGACGATAATAAAAAGGAATTGGTAAGAATGCTGACAGAACGCGATATCCCTCTGATAGAAAATGATATATTCAGGAATGTGTATTATGGATTAGAAAGGCCAAAACCTTGTAAAGCGTTTGATGAAGCAGGAATCGTGATGTTGGTTAATTCCGTATCCAAAACACTGGCTCCGGGATATCGGGTGGGCTGGATTATTCCCGGAAAATATAAAGATAAAATCATCCAGCAAAAGCTGATACAGACAATTTCCACTCCTGCTCTCTATCAGGAAACCATTTCTCATTTTTTGGAAAACGGAAGATATGATCATCACTTGCATACTTTCCGGAAAACTGTACACTCAAATTGTCTGAAACTTTTACAGGGAATTGAGGATTATTTTCCTGATAATACAAAAGTGTCTCAGCCGGCAGGAGGTTTTATGTTATGGGTGGAACTGGATAAAAAAATTGATACAGTCCAACTTTTTGATATTGCTATAAGACAGAATATAAGTTTTGCACCGGGAAGAATGTTTACACAGTACAATCAGTACAATAATTGTATGAGATTGAACTTTGCAATGAACTGGAATGAGAAGATTAATGCCGATTTAAAGACACTGGGACAGATTGTTAAGGACGCTTACTAAATCTGTGCCCTAATAAAAATCAGCAACTGTATCTGTATCTGCCCTATCGATTGACCTAAATTTGTAAACACAAAACCAAATGAGAAAAAAATTGATGGGGCTATCACGTAAGATGTGTAGCTTCATCTTTTTTTTTGTACTCTACTTCTCATCTTTTTATCTTGAGATGAATCAATAAGTCTTCTTTTTTTAAATTCTATTATTTAGATTTTAACGCTAGCTCTATCCTGAATGCTTTCGTAGTATTTTTTGACGCCTTAATATGGGACCAAATTTTCGAATTGACGATTATTTCGGATTATTTACTTCTTAATTAATTTAATATTATGTTTATGGGTGTAAATAAATTAAAAATATTAATAAAATTACAATGCGAAACATAATATGTTTGTTATATTTGCCAACGAAATAATTTTTTTTCATCATTTGTGTTTTTTAAGGCCTCCCTAGGGAGGCTTTTTTAGTAGAGGAACTATCCAGTTTTTTTAATCTTATTATTTACAAACTGGTTTTACTTCATTTAATAAAGTGACTAGCATTTTCCCCGGTTCTTCAAAAGGGATCATATGAGCTGAATTTTCAAACCATATTCCTTTTTTTACAGGAGCTTTTACATTTTGTAGCCATTGGGAAGTTGGTTCTGAAGGTGTTGTGTAATCATGTCTTCCCATAAACATAAATACAGGAATAGGAAATTGATGAACGTTTTTAAAATTGACATTGAGGAACTCGGGAAGGATTTTTTCTAATGTAAAAAGGCTTCCTTTACCAATAGCTTTTACATCTTCATAAGAATACTCCGGAGATAATAATGGGGCTTGAAAAAAATACTTTGAATCATTTTTAAATGCTGTTAAGCCTCCATAATACTGAGGCCATTTTCTTGCAACAATAATTCGGGCTCTTGTAACAGGAGTATTTCCCGGATATGGTGCAATTGATGCCAATTCTTTTAGGGCTGTGCTGTTATTCAATCGGGTCGCCTCTTTTAGAGCATAATCAACGCTTAAGCGTTCATTGTCTTTCGTGTTAATAATTTGTCCGATTCCAACATAGGCATAAAACAAATCCGGTCTTTTCAATGCAGCATTCATAGAAATTACCGTACCCCAGCTATGACCCATCAGGATCAGCTTTTTCTTTTTATATTTCTTTTTAATTAATTCTGCCAGCTGTATGGCGTCATCAACATATTGAGTGATTTTTATGGTATTGTTTAGATGTAAGGTATCATTTGCGTTATATGTTTTACCAGATCCTCTTTGATCATAGTTTACTACTGTGAAATATTCTTCAATAGGTCTTTGAAACATCCACATTACCGGAGAGATTGGAGATGCCGGGCCTCCATGTACGAATAAAATTATCGGATTTTCTTTATTTTGTCCTCTTGCATATACCCATTGATCTACCCCACCAATATGGACTTTGTATCTTTCCTGAATTCCGTTTGGATTAACAATAGAATCAAGATCTTGAATAATTTCTTTGGCTTTTGCATATTCATCGGAAGGCTGCTTATGCTGTCCAAAAAGCCCCATTGAATAGAGCAGTAACGTCAGAAATAAAAATTTGTTTCTCATAAGTTTTTTATATTTTGGTATTAACCATTTAAATTCTCAATAACCATGGCTGAAGCTCCCCCACCTCCATTGCAGATGGCAGCTACTCCATATTTTCCATTTTCCTGTTTCAGAACATTGATGAGTGTTACCAGAATTCTGGCTCCCGAAGCTCCTATCGGATGACCGATGGCTACTGCTCCTCCATAAACGTTAACCTTTTCCGGATCAAAACCTAAGATTTTCTGATTAGAAAGGGTAACTGAAGCATATGCTTCATTGATTTCAAAATAATCTATTGCTGAAAGATCAAGATTAGCAGTTAAAAGTGCTTTTGGAATTGCCAAAGCAGGAGAAGTGGTAAACCATTCAGGAGCTTGGGCAGCATCTGCATAACCTATAATTTTGGCCAGCGGTTTCAGCTGGTATTTTTCTACAGCTTCAGCTGAGGCTAGAATCAAAGCTGCTGCTCCATCATTCAGATTACTAGAATTAGCAGCTGTAAGCAGTCCATCTTTTTCGAAAACAGGTTTTAGCTGGGTTATTTTTTCAGGAATAAGTTTATCAATATCTTCATCTCTATCTATAGTAAAGGTCTCCTTTCCTTTCTTTATTTCAATGGGAATAATTTCATTTTTAAATTTTCCCTGAGCTGTTGCATTTTGTGACTTTTGATAAGAAGACAAAGCGTAGTCATCCAGTTCTTTCCTGGTATGACCATATTTTTTTATACCCAGCTCTGCTGCGCTTCCCATATGGAAATCATGATAAACATCCCATAATCCGTCTTTAGTCATTCCGTCGGTAAGGGTAAGGTCACCTAGTTTTTTCCCATTTCTTATAAAAGCATAATGTGGAACATTGCTCATACTTTCCATACCTCCGGTTATAATAAGATGTTCCAATCCTGTTTGAATCTGCTGAGCTCCCAATGAAGTAGCCTTCATCCCGGAAGCACAAACCTTATTGATGGTCGTAGCATCTTTGTCATAAGGAATATCAGCAAAAATAGCAGCCTGTCTTGCGGGGGCCTGTCCTACTCCTGCACTGAGTACGTTTCCCATATAAACACTATCTAATAATTCAGGTTCTAATGAAATGCTTTGATACGCTTCACGAATGGCCATAGCGCCTAATTGTGGTGCGGAGAAAGCAGATATGCTGCCCAATAATCCTCCTACCGGAGTGCGTTTTGCTGATACAATAAATACTTCTTTCATGATATTTTTATAGATTTTATTTTAGTGATTTTTAAGATAACCATAAAGGTAAGAAATATAAATATCAGATTAATAATGATATAGCTGTTTTGTGTCGCTTATAAAAAAGATACTTTATTAGATTTGGCAAAACCTGAAACCAATGCTTACTTAAAAATAAAACGTCTGACCAGTTTATAATAAATCCGGTCAGACGTTTTTTGTCTTATTTGCAATAAATAGTCTATAAAAAGAAAGTGTCTGTTTAAGCTATTTAGAATCTTGCTTTATTCAAATCAAGTAAGAAAATATTCAGACTTTGATGAATCGACCATACTGAAGATTGGACTTGGTTGATCATCGAAGAACGAGTATACAAATCTGCTGCTGTATAAGCCCCTCCTTCACTAAAGACGATAGATTTGGCCGCTTCTTCTTTGCTTCCTTCAAATTGTGCATCTATCCACCATTCTCTCAGATCTTCCAATAAGGATTTACCCTTGACGGTACCCAGCTTTTTTTCCGACAGCATATACCAAACAAAAGGAGAAAAGTTTTTAGGTTCAGATCCTGTCCAAAAATCATTAAGCAAATTGGTTTTATGGTAATAATTAACTTTTTTCCCTTTGGCATTCAGGGTCATAAACCCTAATCCGGCTCCAGCAATTCCAGCACCAATAGCTACTCCATTATTAGCATCATCATTTTTAATCAACACACCAGCTGCTACAGCTGCAGCCCCTATGACAAAAGATGTTGCCCAAATTCTGTTGATGCGTTTGGCATTCAAATTATCTACATAATTAATCATCTCGCGGGCCCGGTCTGCCTCACAATTAATTTCTGCAGAAACTGAAGAAAGTTCTGATAATGCGAGGGTTACTTTATTATTGATATCAGCTTTTAATTCTATATACCGGACTTTTGCGGCAATGGTTGTATCTCTCTTTAGCTTTGCCAGCTCCCTTGCTTCTTTTACAGCATCCAAGGCATTTAATACAAGGATGTCTTTGTCTGAGAAGTAGGGTTTTAATTCAGTATTATTGGCCAACACAGAATCTGAGGATTTATTGATGTGAATGGTAGTGTATTGTGATTTTAATAGCGTACTACAGTGGTCGTCTGCTGCTAAGGATTTTACTGTAGAATTAAATCTGTTATTCGTGGCACAAGAACATAATGTAATAGCTAATAGTAGCCAAAATAATCTATTTTTTTTCATTTTCTAGTTTATTAATTTTTAACTCAATTGTTTTTTCATCTATGATTAGAGGGCAAATTAATGGCAAAAATATAATATAAAAATTCAAAATCCCAGCTTTTATAAGGGCTTATGGTATTTGTAAAAAAGATAAATTATATAACGAATTGGATGTGATAGTTGGGTATGCAGGTGAGAACCATTTTTCTGACTTTATTTTCTCTGAAAGTAAAGTCGATTCGTTATAGGTAAAATCCACCGGTATGATACGGTATAAACCTTGTCGTTCCCTCAGCATATCTGAAAATTTTTATTTTTATGAAAATTACGAAAAAAATGAAATGAAAAAAGAAAATAATTTATTGATATTTAATTTATGTGATGTAAATGTGTTATAAAATTGCGGTATAGATAATATGATTAATTATTTCGTAAAATGAATGATTTTGTTCTCATGATACCCCATTAAAAAAGGGGTTCAACTAGTGAACACCCTTTGTAATGATTTTTATAATCTGTTTATTCCGTCTTATTTTTAAGCATCATGAGAAGGTCATAAGCTCCTTTCTGGACAATTCTTTTATCATTAAGAAAATCTGATTTTAGAATTTCTGTAAACTGATCATCTGAAATACCGGTGATTACAGGAATCATTTTATACTGACGATTTCCCATGTCTTCAAAAATATAATTCTTATTTTCAAAGGAAACGACCGATTCATTAGGTAAACTCGGGGTAGTTCTTCCTCTGATTTTTACTTCCGCATTAATATACATTCCCCTGATCAGTTCTGAATTAGAACTACTTAGTTGGGCTACTGCAATTGATGAACCGCCATTTTCGATATTGGGTACCGTGCTTATGATCTTTGCCATGTATTTCCGATCCGGATTCTGATTGTTGTAAACTTCAATCTGCTGCCCTGTTTTAATGTCGTTGACATCATTCTCAAATACCTTTAATTCTAATAATAAACCGGAAGGATTGATCAGTTCAAATAAGGTATCGGAAGGATTGATGTATTGTCCGTTGTTGACGAATATTTTACTGACAAAACCGCTAAAAGGAGCATGAATGCTTATTCTACTTCGGATATTTCCTGAGTTCAGACCTTGGGCGCTAACTCCTATAATTCTTAATTTTTCTTCCAGTCCTTTTAAAGTTGCATGCAGTGTTGAGTAATCTGCCTGTGCCGTTTGTAACGTTTTATCACTGCTTGCTTTACTGGTATTAAGGTCTTTCTGGCGATTGAGATTGAGTCTTGCCGATTCAAGCTGGGCTTTGGTAACAAGGTAGTCTTGCTGGAGCTGGATAAACTGAGGATCTTCTACTACTGCAAGTATCTGTCCTTTACGGAAATGGCTTCCATTGATAACATTAATGGATTTAATATGCCCACCCATAATACTGGAAAGAGAGCTGATATGAGACGGGGATATTTCTACCTTTCCATTCAGCCTTACCAGTTTGTCCATATTTTTATTCTGAATAATGGCGGTGCTAATTCCTGCAGTTTTTATCTGCTGGCTGGTTAACTGAACGGTATTCTGATCTTTTCCGACCAGTTTTTTGTTTTCATAAACCGTAGTTTCCGCTTCCTTTTTTCCTGAACATGAAGATACAATAATTGCTGTGGCAAGAATATATGTGGATGTTTTTTTGAAATACATTGAACGATTATTTTGAAATTAAGAAATTGAGTTCTGTTCCGATTTGGTTTAGTTTTTCTATATTCTCGATATAGTCTACCTTTATTTTCACGGCCTGGTTGGTTAAGATTACCCAGTTCAGGTAATCGATTTCTCCGGCTTCCATTTGCTTTTGTGCTGTTTTTAATATCGTTTCCGATTTTGGCAGTTGCTTGTGGTCATAATTTTCAATGATTTTTAACTGATTGACATAAGTGCCTACCAATTGTCCATATCTGTTCTTCAATTCAATTTCCTTTCTTTGGTATTCATTTTCAGCAATGGTAACTTTAGCTTTCGTAGCCTTTGCCAATGCACGCTGACCCTTAGTAAACAGAGGAATTCCTACGCCGATCTGAACCGAACTAAAACGATTGTTATTAATGTTTTTCATGCTCTGATTCGTATAGCCGATCAGCAGGTCAGGAAGGAGCTTACTTTGCTGCCATTGGGCTTCTGCTTCATTCACTTTAATCTGTTGGTTCAGAAACTGTAATTGGGGATGTTGTCTGATAAGATCCTCAGAAGCCTGAAGATGTACTCCTAATACAGGTTGTTCTGCAATGGGTTGATAAGGCTGATCGGACTGCAGCAATACCTGGAGCTGAAGCCTGGCTACATTCAGATCATTTTCCAGAATATTCAATTGTATTGTGGCCTGTTCTCGTTGGATCTCTGCAGTAGATTCTTCTAATATATTAGCTTCTCCCTTTTTTAAACGTAAGCTTGCTTTATCAGCAAAGTTGTTGTACAGCTGGCTGATGTATTCAAGAACTTTTTTCTTTTCCTGAAGAACAATAATGCGATAGAACACCTCCGAAACCTCTTTGGTCAGCTGAGTCTTGGTCAATTGTTGGTTCATTACGCTGGACATCCATTCAGCATCCAGCATTTGTTTTCTTTTAGAATAAACGGTGGGAAAGCTGAACCGCTGAGATACTGAAATTGAATTATCGGTCTCCTCACCTTGAATCTGACCTAATCCACCCATCACTTCCAATTGAGGAATATCCAGATAGCTGGCTTTTAGCTTTTCCTGATAGGTTGAAATTAGTTTTGAATTTTTAAAAGTTCCGTTTTGCTGGAATGCTTTATCCAGTGCCTGATCATAGGTGATATTCTCCTGTGCGCTTAAGCTTCCGAAAGAAATAAGAAACAGGATGACAGTAAGCTTTTTATAGTTGTTTTTTTTAGAAAATTTCATTTTATTTTTATTAATGCGTTCAAATAAGACATACAGAATAGGTAATACAAATAAGGTTAAAAGTGTGGCCAGCATTAGGCCTCCGATAACTACAGTAGCCAAGGGTCTCTGTACTTCGGCTCCTGCTCCATTGCTTAAAGCCATTGGTAAAAACCCTAAAGAAGCCACAAAAGCAGTCATCAAAACCGGACGAAGCCTGATTCTGGTTCCCATTAAAACAATTCTGCTGGTATTGGTAATCCCGTTCTTTTTCAACCGATTAAACTCTGATATCAAAACGATTCCGTTAAGTACTGCAACTCCGAATAATGCGATGAACCCTACTCCGGCACTGATACTGAAAGGCATTCCTCTTAAGGCTAAGAAATAGATTCCTCCTATGGCTGATAATGGAATTGCTGTATAGATCAGTAAACTATGTTTTACAGAGCCGAAAGCAAAGAACAGTAACAGGAAGATCATGACAAGTGAAATAGGAACGGCAACTCCCAGTCTTGCCTTTGCTTCATTTAAATTTTCAAAAGCACCACCATAGGAAATGGTATATCCTGAAGGTAATTTTAAATCTTTATCAGCTTTTTGCTGAAGTTCTTCTACAATACTCTGTACGTCTCTTCCCCGGACGTTAAATCCTACAACAATTCTTCTTTTGGTATCTTCCCTCTGAATTTGGTTCGGACTGCTTTTCAGCTCTATTGTAGCCAACTGGTGCAATGGAATCTGTTCTCCTGTTGCAGTAGGTACCAGAAGGTTCTGAATACTGGTGATGTCCTTTTTATGCTCATTATCCATACGGACTACCACATCGAACTTTCGTTCCCCTTCATATAAAGCTCCGGCAGTCTGTCCTGCAAAAGCCATATTGATTACTCTGTTAATTTCCATGACAGAGATATTATAACGGGAAAGTTCAGCACGGTTATAGCCGATCACCATCTGAGGTGCTCCAACCACGGGTTCAAGATAAAGATCCTGGGCTCCTTTTACCGTATTGATGATACCTCCTAGCTTTTTAGCATATATAGCAAGACTGTCCAGATTTTCTCCATATATTTTGCATACAACATCCTGTCTGGCGCCTGTCATCAATTCGTTAAAACGCATTTGTACAGGAAACTGAAATCCGGTCGTTAATCCTGGAATCACCTGTAAAGCTTTGCTCATCTTTTCCGACAGTTCGGGGAATGATGTTGCTGATGTCCATTCTTTTTTTGGTTTCAATACGATGATCATATCTCCTGCATCCATAGGCATTGGCTCCGTAGGAATTTCAGCACTTCCGATTTTAGTAACTACTTTTTGTACTTCCGGAAACTGCTTTAAAAGAATGCTGGCAGCTTGTGTGGTTGCTTTTTTAGTTTCATTGATATTACTTCCCTGGAGAATTCTCATTTCAACGGCAAAATCCCCCTCTTCGAGTGAAGGAATAAATTCCCCACCCATTCTGGAAAGTGTAAATACAGCTCCTGCAAAAAGGATAAGTACGCTTAAAATAATGGTTTTCCGATACTTCAATGCTTTCATCAACAACTTTTGATGACCATTTTCAACGCGGGTCATTATTTTATCTGAAATCGTATCTTTTGTTTTCTTCTTTCTACTCAGGATAAGAGAGCTCATCATGGGAATATAGGTAAGGGAAAGTAAAAATGCTCCGATCAACGCAAAGGCAACGGTTTGTGCCATGGGTTTAAACATCTTTCCTTCAATTCCCTGCAGGGTAAAAATAGGCAGGTAAACGATCAGGATAATGATCTGGCCAAATACGGCACTGTTGACCATTTTCGTTGCAGAGTCCGAAACCTGTCCGTCCATTTCTTTTTGGCTTAGTAAATTATCTTTTCCGAAATGCTTTTTATGGGCAAGTTGGTGAAGTACAGCCTCGACAATAATAACGGCACCATCTACGATGAGCCCGAAATCCAAAGCTCCAAGGCTCATTAAATTTCCACCTACTCCAAACAGGTTCATCATGATAATTGCGAAAAGCATAGCCAACGGAATAACGGATGCTACCAAAAGGCCTGCTCTGAAGTTTCCTAAGAAAAGAACAAGGATGAAAACGACAATTAAGGCTCCCTCCATCAGATTGGTTTTCACTGTACTGATGGTATTGTTAACCATTTTAGCACGATCGAGAAAAGGTTCGATAACGATGCCTTCCGGTAATGTTTCCTGAATTTTTTCGAGCCGTTGTTTGATATTTCCAATGACTTCATTAGCGTTCTCACCTTTTAGCATTAAAACAATCGCGCCGGATACTTCCCCCGTATCATTGTAAGTCATAGCGCCATATCTTGTGGCATATCCGATTTTAACGTTAGCTACATCTTTAATATGAACCGGAATTCCTTCTCTGGTATTGGAGACCTGGATGTTTCCAATATCTTCTGTACTTCCTAAAAGTCCTTCACTACGGATGAACAATACCGTTTCTTTCTTTTCAATATAGGCTCCTCCGGTATTCTGGTTGTTTTTTTCCAATGCATTGAAAACATCATTGATATTAATATCAAATGCCTGGAGCTTATTGGGGTTAATGGCTATTTCATACTGTTTCAGTTTTCCACCGAAACTACTTACATCGGCAACACCTTTGGTTCCAAGAAGCTGTCTTCGGATTACCCAATCCTGAATGGTTCTGAGCTCGGTTTCATCATAGATGTTTTCGTAGCCTTTTTTAGCCCGAACAACATATTGAAAGATCTCTCCCAATCCGCTGGAAATAGGACCCAGCTCAGGCTTCCCGATTCCTTCCGGGATGTTTTCCTGTACGATCTGCAAACGTTCCTGTACCTGTTGGCGGGCCCAGTAAACATCCGTATTGTCATTAAAAACGATGGTAACAAGAGACAGTCCAAAACGGGAAAAACTACGCAGTTCTGTAATTCCGCTGATATTACTCGTAGCCTGTTCAATAGGGAATGTAACTAATCGTTCAATATCCGCCGCACCATATGATGGAGCTACAGTGATCACCTGAACCTGATTGTTGGTGATGTCAGGCTGTGCATCGATAGGTAGTTTTGTTGTTTCATAGATCCCAAGAAGGATCAGCCCTAAAGTAAAAAGGGCAATAATGAGTTTATTCTTTACAGAAAACTCAATAATTTTATTTAACATGAAAAAATAATTAATTGATAGATAACAAGGTTTTACTGCTTTAAATGAAATTTTAAAGCATAGTTGTTTTATTTAAAATCAATTAAGAAAGGCGCGGTGGCTGGAAAATCCTGGAAAGGTAAAGGCTGGAAAAGTCTTTTTCCTGATAAATACTATTTTTTTGAGGAATATGAATTTCCTTTATAGCTTCAATTTGAAAAATGGTTTCCGGAAGCTGAGCATATACCATCAGTACGATCGGAGGATTAATGAATGGCAATTTCTGATCGGTATCCCAGTCGTGGTCTTTCTTATGGTTGTCATAATGCTCTACCAGAAATTCTACACAATTACCATCGTATTCCATAAGATGTTCTATAAAGACCGGAGCCTTTAGTACTTCCGCCATATTGGTGGTGGCAAGCACGTAAATCATAGAACAAAATATAGAAATCAACTTCAGCATATAGGGCAAAGATAAGCCTTTTTAGCCTTTTTTATATGAATCAATTGTTAAAAAATGGTGTATTTATGGATGTTTTACTCTTTTTTAAATGTTTTCATGAATGGTATGGTATTCGTTATGAAGTCTTTACGATCATTTATTTTTGATGAAAACAAAAGTTACTTGTTGTAAGTTTCATGGCTTTGAGAAAATGGTAATCAGAGGTTTAACTGTTAAAAAATAATATATTGTAAATTATTAATAGTAAGAGCCTGTTTAAAAAAGTAATAATAAAAATAGTAAGGGTTAAAAGTTGCATAAAAATTGTCATTTTAGAGTTGCAAAAGAAAAAAACATCAATGTATCCAACAGACTTAACCCAAACTCAGTGGCAATTTATAAAAAAAGCATTAGATTTTGATGACAGAAAACGAAAATATGATTTGGTTGTCATTTGGAATGCTATCAGTTATTTAGTAAAAACAGGCTGTCAATGGAGACTTTTACCTCATGATTTTCCCAAATGGCAATTGGTTTATTACTATTATTCAAAATGGTCAAATCTGGAGATTTTCGATTTATTATTATCAAAATTGAGAGAGGAAGTACGACGAAACAGGGGTCAGAAAGCGCAGGCAAGTTTAGGAATTATTGACAGTCAAAGTGTTCGTTGGGGAAATAACCGTTCACTCAATGGCTTTGACGGAGGTAAAAAAATAAAAGGAATCAAGAGACACGTTGTGGTAGACAAAAATGGTTTTTTGTTAGCCGTAATGGTAAGTGTAGCCAATGTTCATGACAGTAAGGCTGCATTGTTACTGATCAAAACACTGCGATATTTACTAATTCCGCTTCAGGTAATCCTGGCGGACGGAGGTTATAGAGGAGAGATTATTGAGGAAATAAGAATTAAGTTTAATTATATCATTCAGATCGTAATGCGGAGTGACAAAAAAGTAAAAGGGTTTGAGCCAATTCATAAACGATGGATTATAGAGCGTACATTTGCTTGGTTTGATAACGATAGAAGATTATGCAGAAATTATGAACTCTTAATGGAATCCTCTGAAAACATGGTCAAATTATCCGCCATAAAATTATTACTGAATAAAATTTAAACAGACTCTAAGATATTTATCAATTTCCCAGTATTTTTATAAATTAGTAAGATAAAAACACAACTAAATTATTTCAAAAATTGTTTTATTCAATGATAAATGGAGAAGATTTTACAGGAATGTCGATAGATTTATTAAAGAGAAAACTCATCTCCCGGTATGTATATATCATGTTTCTTGTTTTGGCAATTTATGTACTTATTTTCTATTTTGTTTTAAATATGAATCTTCTGGCCGGTTGTACTCTTATTTATCTTGGATTAGCTTTATATACTTGGTTGCTCATACGCGAAAAATATAATATAAAAACGCTGGTTCATATTCACTTAATTTCGGCACCTTTGTTTGCTGCATTTATTATGCTGGCATTCCTGCAGGAACATTGAGGTTTCCTCCGGCATCAGTAAGCTGTCCTCCATAAAACGTAGAATAATTCCACATTAATATCTTGGGAGCTGAAGAATTATTTCTGAGTAAAACATTGTTTTCAGATCCACTTGCTGTAGAGTTCGTATTATTCGTGGCAGTTGCAGAAGCATTTTGTAAAGAATGTCTCATGAATACTTTTACGGTATAAAGGCCATCCGGGGTTTTAGCATCTACTGTAAAGCCTTTAACGCCTGTATCTGGATCCGTTACAAATTTCATATAATCCATTACCGCAACTTGCTGAATATCTGCATTGATCTGAGTTCCAACAGTTACTGAACTGCATCCTGCAAGTCCGGGATTAGCTGCTGTAAAAGGACTAAGATCAAAGGTAATACCTACGGGAGAACTCTGAGAAGCATTGGGAGTACCTTGTATTGTAAAAACCAGGGTACCGGAACCTTTGTCTAATTTACCGTCAGCAATGGTAGCCGTTACATTGGTATTCCCTGTTGAAGTTAAGGTAACCCCATTGAATCTACCCCCATTAGCTCCTGAATATGGAATTCTCATAATAGTTCCGGAGATTATTGGAGTTGGGGTATTTCCATCGATGCTTTGAGAAGGATCAAGAATGGCAGAATTACAATTTAAATTTGCTGAAGCGGGTACCACAGAAGAACTGTCAATCATCTGCCACTCAGTACCTGTCCAGAAGTAATAGCCATTAGGATACGTCGTTCCGCTGTTAAATATCAATAAACCAACAGGCTGATCACTGACATTTCCATTTCCGTCGCTGTCGAGATCCAGGGTTGTTGAAGTTAAGTTAACCTGAGGGATTGTTATTCCTCTGTTTTTATCAATTGATGATATGGTTAACATTGAATAATCACTTGGCTTAGTCGTGCCTATAGAGGTTTGTCCAGTTGATTTTACCAGAAAGTCATTGGCTTGCTGAGTAGATGTAGGTGTTCCTGTAAGTGGATTATCTTTTGCTCCGTCAATGTTAAAAACACCTTGAGGAGTTGTTGTATTAATCCCGACTTGCGCTTTCAGGAATAAGGGAGATAATGCCACTATGGCTATCCATAATTTGTTTCTCATGATAGTATTTATTAGAAATTAATAGTTGTTTTTTTTGAAGCATTTATAGAAAGCGCTTATTATATAATAAGTTCAGGAAGATCGCTTTCGAGTGAGTGCGAGAATCTTTTGCAAAATTAAATCTTATAAAAAAGGAAAAAAACAGCATATCAATCATATTTTTAAATTCATTTACAATGATATATGTGATTGTTATTCAGTTAATTGATTCAGCTGTTTTTAAAAAGTGACTATAATCATGAGAAAATTGTATAATCCAATAGAATAAATTTGCCGGATAAAAGGAGTCTAAAGATTATACAAGGTAAGAAATATTAGAATGTTGTATAGTAAACCCAAAGTATCTTTAGCGGTTTCCAAGCCAGGCGAGAAATTCATTGGCCTTTTCTCTTCCTACCGTTAATCTTTCATCGGTTTCGACTGTTAATGTCAAAATGAGTTTTCGGTTGAAATAATGCTGAACTTCTGTGATGTTTTTGAACGCAACGAGATACTGTCGGTTAATGCGGTAAAAAGATTGCTTGCCCACCAAGCGGTGTATCTCATCCAGAGATTCATTGATGTTATATCTCTTTTTATCTTCAGTCACGATATTAATCCCGTTGAGACTTTTATAAAAATAAACAATAGTGGAAGTTGGGATGGTGATATAAGTATTTTGATTATAGACCAGAAAGCTTTTTTTAGTATCTTCAGAAGGCAGAGCCATTAAAAGTTTTGAGATCTCTGCAGTAGGGAGTAAATTTTTCTGAAAATAATTTTTTAGATTTTTTACTTTTTCTAATGTTAGCTCTATATCATTTTTGTTGAACGGCTTTAGGATATAATCAACCCCATTACTTTTGAAAGCCTGAATAGCGTAATCATTAAATGCTGTGCAGAATATCACCGGAGCATTAATATTTACCTTTTTGAAAATTTCGAAGCTTATCCCATCAGCCAGCTGAATATCCATGAAAATAAGATCAGGATCATCATTCTGGTCAAACCAGGATATAGTGCTGCTTACGCTTTGAAGTATATCAATCACTGTCGCATTAGAATCTGCTGATTGAATCATTCTTGCCAAAGCTCTGGCAGTTTTTATCTCGTCTTCAATGATTAGAATTTTCATAGATAATGGGAAGTTTTATGGTAAATTCATATTCATTACTGTCTATATCTATAGCAGTTGTACAAATATAGCTGTATCTGCCTTTTATATTGGATAATCCAATTCCGAATGAATGTTGATTATTTTTAAGCTGCTTGTTGTTTTTTACAACAATAAAGTCTTGTTCTTCATAAATTTCTACAGATAAAGGATATTCTAATGAAACAATATTATGTTTGATACAGTTTTCAACAAGGAGTTGAAGAGTGAAAGGAGGAATGTAGGTATTTCCCATCGAATCATTCAAATTAATCCGGATATCTATGCCCTCTTCGAATCTTGATTTTAAAAGGAAAATAAAAGATTCCAGTATTTCAATTTCATTTTTTAACAGGATCAGATCGTCTTTCTTATTTTCAAGTGAGAAACGGTAAAAATGAGAGAGATTCCTTACAAAACCGGACGCTTCTGGGTCATTGACATCGATCATGGCCTGGAGGGTATTTAAGCTGTTGAATAAAAAATGAGGATTGATCTGTTGTTTAAGCAATTCGTATTGAGCATTCAGGTTATCTGCTTTAATACGTTCATATTGTAATAGTATTTGTTGTGTAGTATAGCTCTGGTAAAGGAAATGAATAAACATAAAAATGGTTAGATTAATCAGAACTCCCCTGAACTGGTACATCATCATCATTGAATTAAAATTATATTTAGGAAAAATAAGATGATGCAGAGTGACCAGAATAAACATGACGATAACCCCTAATATATTACTCATCAAAAGCCTTTTGCCCCAAAAGTCTTTTCTGGAAGATGAAATTGAATATTTGGGTAGAATATATAAATTATAATACCAGACAAACAAGGCATATAATAGAGCCACAGAAGCATCAACCCCCAGCTCTACTAAGGTAATATTCAACTGCATGATTTTTGGGATGGAGGCAAGAACTCCAATAAAGAGTGAACTGAACCAGATCACCCTTTTTGAGACCTGGAATACACCATTTTTTTTAGAATCTATATATTTTGTTAAAAGCATCATACACAATAAATACCCGGGTTTGAAAATCAAAATTTTGACAAACCCAGGTTCATTTAATTTTAGAATTTAATCTTTCTTTGCAGAAAGTGGAGCTCTTTAGTCAACTGCAAGGGCAACATCTTTTACTGCTACAGGCCATACACTACCAGGTGGTCGATTATTAGGGACTGTTACTCCTTTATTGGATCCCCTTTCTTTATTATCTCCTCCGAAATAATATAGAGGCCATCCTTTATAAGTTAATTGCTTTTTCCCATGCACCGTAATACTTCCAAATAAAGATTTATCTAAAGAAGACGGAACAACAATTTTATCCTCTTCGTAAATAGGCCATACATTGTCATTGGAAAAATCTGCCAGTGTCCAGTTATTTTTGTTTTTTCGATCATTGGTAAATGTATACAGGGTCAAACCTTTTGAATTGGTAAAGTATGACGTTCTTCCTGTACCTTCTGTATAATTAGAAGTATAATTTTTACCATTATTTCCTACAAGCTGTGCATTAGCAAGCATTATGGTATAATCAGGCTTTGCAACAAACCAAACGTTGCCTGCACCTTCTCCTTTTGTTTCCCCTGGTGCTTCCTGTGCACCGCCATTAGGAGCAAAGTAATATAAAGGATAACCTTTATAGGTAATTTGTTTCTTACCGGAAACTGTTGTCGTGGTTTTGAAATCTTCAATATCTAAATCCTTACCCAAGGCCTGGGCAGTAAGATTTTCAACATTAAAAATAGGCCAAACAGCTTCACATCCTCCTGTACAGGTATTGCTTCCGTTAGAGTCATTTGCGAAAAAATACAATGTTCTTCCAGTTTTATCCGTCAGAACCAGACCCAGCTTAGCATCTGCCTTAAGCTGTATTTCAGGTTGGCTGTTCTGAGTAGGTACTTCAGTTTCACCAGTAGACCGGGAACAACCTGTTATAAAAGCTAACAGAAATAGCCCGATTATTACAATTCTTTTTTTCATCGTGTAATTTTTTTGTTAATATTATAGATCTTGTAACAAAAATATAGACCGTGGATCTATGCCGGAAACAAAAAGATATGGGAGTGTTCAAGATTAATCAGGAAACGTTCAAATGAATGATTGGAGTGTACTTGGTCTGTACCTCCAATCATGCTAATCTTTTATTTTAATCTGAAATTGGTAAGATCATAAGCTAATGAAAGCATGAATCCCCTATTGTATATCTTGATTTTATCTGTTTTGGTATTTCCGTTAGCCGAACTATTGGCATTCTGAAAGAGATCTGTAAAACCGTGGGTATAGCGCAGCCCAATTGAAAAGCTGTTTTTTAATTGATAATCAATTCCCAGATTCATTCCGAAGTCAAATTTCTGGAGATAATAGCTTTTGCTTTCATCATTTTTAGCATCTCCAAAAATACTGGAATCTCTTACCAGATTGCCATTTTCATCCTTTCGCTTTGTATTAGCAGCTACCAGCATACTCACATAAGGCCCTGCATAGAATTTGAATCCGGATAACTGATAACTGATGTTGGCAGGGATCAGGTCGATATAAGAGCTGTTAACAACAGAATTATAGTTTTGATTGGCAGTATCTTCGTAAGATACTCCTACCCGCCTCTGATTGAACATTAACTCATGAGTAAGTCCGAGATTCTTTCCAATCTTTGTATTTACAAAAACTCCTGCCTGAAAGCCCGGTTTGAATTTCGTTGCCGAACTGGCAAAGATATAGTCTCTCTCCTTGCCATAAAAGTTATAA
This sequence comes from Chryseobacterium piperi, assembly GCF_002285635.2. Lineage (NCBI taxonomy): Bacteria > Pseudomonadati > Bacteroidota > Flavobacteriia > Flavobacteriales > Weeksellaceae > Chryseobacterium > Chryseobacterium piperi. Next base: position 927,219 of record NZ_CP023049.2, read on the forward strand.
AAGTTGACCCCTGCTTTCACACCCCAACTCATCGTATTGGAATTCAGATCCTGATTATCATTAAAATTATCTTCTGTTGTTGTCTGGGCATAGGAAAGTTGCCCGCCAATTATTGTTATAAGTATGATCAGTATTTTTCTCATTGTTTTTTTATTAGAAATTAATATCCCATATTCCGGCAGCCCTTTCCAGTTCTACCAGTGCCACAGCATAGTTGTAAAGGGTCGCGTAATAACTGTGCTGTACATCGTTATAAGTTCGCTGGGCATTCAGGACTTCCAGTAAAGAAGACTGCCCTCTTTTATAGCTGTACATTTTACCTTCCAGAATGGCTTTGGCTTCTGTAAGCAATCCGGATTTGAACTGGTTAACCTGTTTCTGAGCAGCGGTATAAGTAAAGTAAGCCTGGGTTACCTCAGTCTGGATCTGAAGTTCGGTTTGCCTGTAAGTTGTTTCGGCCTGTAAAGTTCCATATTGGGCAGCACGTAACTCTCCTGAACGGTTATTCGAAAACTTGAGCGGAATACTGACTCCTGCGTTTACTGTGGTCATAGCAGGGGTTGGAGCAATGGTATTTCTTACATAAGAAGCATTATTAACCCCAAATGATAACCCCAGATCGATAGCTCTGTCAGCTTTTGCCTGTTTCAGTAAGCTTTGCGATACATTTTTACTCTGTAAAGCCGCCTTGAGATCTGCTCTGTTATTCTGTGCTTCGATAACCAGGTCTTGTAGAGAAAACTGACGTTCGAAGCCAGAGAGATCACCACGGGGATACAATAAAGAATCGCTTTTTGCTTTTCCTGATAATAATGAAAGATTAGCCAGTGAAGCTTTCCATTCAGCTTCTGCAGAATACACATCATTAAGCATGGTGCCGGCTTCCAGTTTGGATTGGCGGGCATCTACCTGAGTGATCACGCCCAGCTTAAAACGAATACTGTCCGATTCTGCGAGCTTTTTCATCTGTAAATATGAGCTTGACTCTACTTCCAGGACTATTTTATTCTGAATGGCCTGTAAATAAGCCAATGTAGCATCAGCACGCAGGTTACGGAAATAATTATCCAATAAAAGACGGCTGAGTTGGGCTTCATTACGGGCTACCTCTATCCTTGCTTTTCTTTTTCCACCCATTTCTAAGGTCCAGGTTACCTCAGAATTAAATCCATATCCTAGTTTCATTCTCCTCTGACCATTATCAAACCATCCGAATCCTAATTGTGGATCTGGAAATATCCTGGCGGTTTGAATGGCCGCGTCAGCGATATTAATATTGAATTTCTCTGCAGAATAAGCCAGATTGTTCTTTCCAACCAGATTGATGTAGGTATGATAATCAATCGGTTTTTTAGCGAACGCCGTATCTACCTTTTGTGCCTTTACGGTAAAGGATATATTCAGGATGATCATTCCCAGGAGGACTTGTATGTATTTTTTTATCGTGATCATTTTTAGTTTTCTTTTGGTGCATTATAATTCTTTCCCCATTTATTTTCTATCAGATAATAAAGAGCCGGGAGTGCAAATAAGGTAATGATGGTTGAGAATAGCAGACCGTATACAATAACCGTTGCTAAGGGTCTCTGAACATCGGAACCAATACCTGTAGCCAATGAGGCAGGGAATAATCCCAAAATGGCTACAGTCGCAGTCATAAGGACCGGACGGAAACGATGTGAAGCACCTTCAATCACAGCTTTTTTCAAATCATATCCCTTTTTTCTGAGGGTGTTGATATGAGAAATCATGATGACTCCATTCTGTATGGCTACTCCAAATAGGGCAATAAAACCTACGGCAGAAGAGATATTGAGCGTCATTCCCCTCAAATTAAGAGCCAACATCCCTCCAAAAAGAGCAAGCGGAACAATACTGATTAAAAGTCCGGCCTGACGGAACGATTGAAAGGCTCCATAAAGCAATATGAACATGATCGCCAAAGCAAGAGGGACAATCACCGATAACCGGGTATATGCACGGCTTTGGTTCTCAAACTGTCCACCCCATTTAATGGTATATTTTTCATGATCGTATTTTACATTCTTTTCAATAGCATTTTGAGCCTTTGATAAAAAAGAAGTAAGGTCCGTCCCCCGAAGATTAAGACGTACGGTCAGGTGACGTTTATTCATTTCCCGGGCAATCATACTTTCTCCCGTATTCATCTGTATCTGAGCTACCTGGGATAATGGGATTTTAGCACCAGATTCATTGGTTAGCATAAGACTTCCTATCTTTTCAGGAGTATTACGGCTTGTTTCACTGTACCGGGTGATAATATCGTATACTTTAATCCCCTGGTAAATTTTTGAAACTGCTTTTCCTCCAATGGCGATCTCTATCAGGTCGGAGACATCAGAAACATTCAACCCATATTGTGCAATTTTTTCACGATCAACTTTGATTTGCAGTTGTGGCAAAGGAGGTTCCTGGTCTATTGCTAAGTCCACTGCCCCTTTTACATTTTTCAGTGTAGACATTACTTCTTCTGCAATTCTTCGGGTTTCTTTAAAGTCATTTCCATAGACCTTAACAACAAGTTCACTGTGTGCCCCCGAAATTTTATCCATAACTCCATCAATCATAGGTTGGGTGAACGCAATATTATACCCGGGCATTTTCGCATACTCTTCCTCCAGTTCTTTGATCAGGTCAGCTTTGGTTTTGCCCCACTTCCACTCACTGTATGGCTGCAGACCTACACTCACTTCAAAATGAGAAGGTGTCCAGGCATCCGTACCGTCATCGTTTCTTCCTGCCTGTACCATAACGTAGGTTACTTCTTTGTACTTCAGGGTGCGGGCACGGAGAGTATCACTCATCTCCCTTGATTTTTCTACAGTAATACCGGGAGGTAAGGAAACCTGTAACCATATGGAACCTTCATCCAGAGGAGGCAAAAAGTCTTTTCCTACCATGGCTGTCATCAAGCCTGTTGTCATTAGAATAGCCGCTAAAGGAATAAAAATTCTCTTAGGATGTACCATAATCTTCTGAATCCTTTTGTGATATAGATCACTTAATTTTTCCAACCATCGGTTATGATAGATTTTTCGTGGCTTTCTGTAGATAACAAAAGCCAGTCCCGGAATAAGAAATAAGGCTACGGCCAATGCTCCTATTAAAGCATATCCGACCGTAAATGCCATAGGTGTGAAGAGTTTCTTTTCAACTCTTTCAAAAGCAAATAATGGTAAATAGGCTGTGATGATGATAATCGTAGCAAAAAATATAGGTTGGGCTACCTCTTTTACTTTTTGGGTGATGGTTTTTTCATCGAGCTCTTCATCCGGATGATCTTCTCGTTTCTTAAGAATGGTTTCCAACATTACAATGGCTCCGTCAACAATAATCCCAAAATCGATAGCTCCCAATGATAATAAGTTAGCCGGAATATTGGTAAAATGCATCAGTATAAATGCTATTAATAGGGATAAAGGAATCGTAATCGCTACCAATAATGCTCCTCTCCAGCTTCCCAGAAAGACAATCAATACAATAATGACTAATGCCATTCCTTCAAGTAAAGTCTTAGAAACAGTGTGTAAGGTATTGTCTACAAGGTTAGTTCTGTCTAATACAACATGGATCTGTACGCCTTTGGGTAAAATATTCTTATTCAGATCATCTACAGCGTCGTTGACACCCTGTAAGACCGCTGAAGGATTTTCATTTTTAAGTAACAGTACAATACCTTCTATATTGTCAGAATAATTGACGCCTCGTTTATCAGAATATCCTAGTGCGCCTTTACGCTCAAGATTTCCGTATTTTATTTTGCCGATATCATTCATGTAAACCGGTGTTCCGGATACTGATTTTACAACAATCCTTCCCATGTCTTCCAGGGATTTTACCAATCCTATTCCTCGGATAACGTATGACTGATCTCCCCTATTCATAACACTTCCCCCGGAATTGGCATTGTTGGCCTCCAGTTTTTGAGCTACTTCACTCAGGGAAATGTTATATTGCTCAAGCTTTACAGGATCAAGCTCAACCTGAAATTGCGTGGTAATTCCTCCGAAATTGGTTACGTCAGCTACTCCCGAAACCTGTTTGATTTTAGGAATGATGACAAAATTCTGCAGATCGGTAAGCTCCCGTAGATCATGGGTTTTACTTTCAATGATATAGCGGTATATCTCTCCAGTAGGCGATGTTAGCGGATCTAGCCCGGGTGTTACTCCGAAAGGAAGTTCCAGGTCTGATAACCTTTCCTTAATTCTTGTCCTTGCCCAGTAATCATCGACTCCATCTTTGAATACTATGGTCACCATGGATAACCCGAACGTACTTTTACTTCGCATCACATGCATGCCGGGAAGACCGTTAATAGCCTGTTCGATAGGAATGGTAATCTGCTGTTCTATTTCTTCTGCCGCCAGTCCCGGTACCTGGGTTACAACCTGTGAAGTGACGTCACCGATATCAGGATAGGCCTCTATAGAGAGCTGCTTCCAGGAATAGTATCCAAATACCGCAAGTAATGCAAACAATGCCAGTATGATCCATCGTTTAGCGATGATATTGTTTAAAATATTCTTCATAAAGCATCCGTCTATTTAGTATCTAACAGGTAAAAAGCTCCATCTGTGATGATTGTTTCTCCCGGTTTCAATCCGTTAATAATCTGTGTTGTATTGTTTTCAGTAATCCCTGTATCCACATATCTTTTGACATACTCATTCTTTGCAGTCTGTACGAGCACATAGTTTCGGTCATTGAACTGAAGAATGGCTTTAGTAGGAACAAATATTGCTCTTTCAGAAGTCTCACTGAATTTCAGGTTGACAAACATCCCGGGTTTTAAAATACGATCGCTGTTTTCACACTCTATAAGTACTTCTACGCTTCGGGTTTCTTCATTTACAATTTCATTGATATGGTATATTTTTCCCATAATTTTCTTGTCCGGATAAGCGCTGACATTGACTTCCACTCCGTTAAGGTTCTGTAAAAAGCGGAGATCTTTTTCTTTTATCTGACCTGCAATCCAGACTTTGGATAATTCTGCCACGAGGGCAATCGGTGGAGCATCTTCCTTTAAATACTGTCCCATAACAATATTATTGGTAATCACTTCCCCTTTGATCGGAGAAACAACTACTAAAGGAGTATTGGGAGACATTTTATCTGTATTCTTAAAAATCTTTAATGCGGCGGAAGCATTAGCAAGTGCTGTTTTCTTAATTTGAAAGTCGGTAGCGGCTTCTTCAGCTTCCCGCTGTATACCCACTCCATGCTTTAACAAATCCTGTTGACGTTTCAGGTTGAGTTCTGATTGCCGAAGTTCCTGCTGGGCATCTCGATACTCTTTCTGAGCAGCAAAATAATCGGCGGAACTTACTGAAAATAAAGGTGAGCCGGGCATTACCTTTTGTCCAAGTTTAATATATGATTTAAGTATTCTGCCGGCAAATGGAGAGGTGATTTCCGCATAACTGTTAGGAATAGCTTTTACGGTTCCTACTGTAACCAGGTTAGGATTGTAATCTTCTTCTTTTATAGTCTGCAGTACTAATTTTGGGATGATATTGGAGTTTTTTTGTAGCGCAATGGTATCTCCTTTCACCACATATGAGCTGGTGTTTTCAGGGGATTCTTTTTTGTCTCCGCAGGAATAAACAATGATCGAGGTTGCTGTGAGCAATAGCAATGCCCTTATACTGTTTCTCTTTTTTGTTGCTTCGATAATCATCAGGTTTAAAATTTTAGTTGTTTATATTTTTTAGTTTAAGATTAAGGGGGATCCGGTAATAAACCGGATTATTTGGTCTTTCGTTTTTAGAGCCAGGTATTGAACTTTTTAATGAACCAGTTTTTTACCCATTGGGTAAGCAGACAGTATGAAGTCAGGATACCTAAAAGCCAAGGAAAGTAGCTTAATGGTAAAGGTTGCATTTTCAATGCGGCTGCAAAAGGTGAAAATGGCAACAGAATTCCTATGAGCATAATCAGTGAAGTGAGTGCTACTACTGGAGCTGTAGCCCAACTTTGGATAAATGGAATTTTACGGGTTCTGATCATATGGATGATCAGGGTCTGTGATAGCAATCCTTCTACAAACCATCCGGTTTGGAATAAGGTCTGATGCTCTACCGTATTGGCTTTAAATACAAAGTACATCACTGCGAAAGTGGCAAAGTCGAAAATAGAACTGATAGGTCCTATAAAGAACATAAATTTTGCAACACCGCCTGCATCCCATTTTTTAGGAGTTTCCAGAAATTCTTCATCCATTCTGTCCCAGGGAATAGAAATCTGGGAGATATCATACAGTAAATTCTGGATCAACAGGTGTACAGGAAGCATGGGAAGGAAAGGCAGAAATGCACTGGCTCCTAACATACTGAACATATTTCCGAAGTTGCTGCTTGCTGTCATTTTGATGTATTTGATAATGTTTCCAAACGTTCTTCTTCCGTAGATCACTCCTTTTCTTAAGACCATAAGATCTTTTTCGAGGAGGATAATATCAGCACTTTCTTTGGCTACATCTACTGCCGTATCCACACTGATTCCTACATCGGATTCTCTCAGTGCAGCTGCATCGTTAATTCCGTCTCCCATAAAACCTACGGTATGTCCTTTACTTCGTAATACTTTAACTACTCTTACTTTTTGCAAAGGATTAAGTTTAGCAAATACGGATACAGTATCCATTTGTTCAGTTAAGACTTCATCAGACATTTCATCCAGATCTTTTCCATTAATGATCTGTTGGACAGGAATTCCGACATCTTTACAGATCTTTCGGGTAACCACTTCGTTATCTCCGGTGAGTACTTTTACATTGACACCGAGTTTTTGCAACGATTCTATCGCAGGTTTGGCTGATGGTTTTGCGGGGTCTAAAAATCCGATGAAGCCGGTTAACGTAAGATCTTTTTCACTTTCTAATGTATAAGTAAGTGGATGAGAAGCATCAAATTCCCTGATGGCAACAAGTATCACACGAAGCCCTTCTTCATTCATCTTTTTTGAGGTCTTCAGCACGATTTTACGCATGGCATCATCCATGGGTACCGTTTTATCATTTTCTATATGAAGATTTCTGTTGTCTCCCGGATCAAAAGTCCTGCTGCATAATTCCAGCATCTCTTCCACTGCTCCTTTACAAATAAGCAAATGGTTACCATTGTGCATTTTCAAAATCACAGACATTCTTCGGCGCTGAAAATCAAAAGGAATTTCATCTACTTTGAGGAATTTTTCCTCTACTTTAAGATAGTCATGAAGCTCAATATGTTCCAATACAGCTTTATCAAGAAGGTTTTTCAACCCTGTCTGATGGAAGCTGTTCAGGTAAGCCCATTTTAAAACTTCATCATCTTCTACTCCATGTACATTCAGATGTTTTTCAAGGACGATTTTATCCAACGTAAGGGTTCCTGTTTTATCTGTGCACAGAATATCCATTGCCCCAATATTCTGGATAGAATTAAGGCGCTTAACAATAACTTTACGCTTGCTCATATTAACAGCTCCTTTGGCAAGATTTGCTGTTACGATCATAGGGAGCATTTCAGGAGTTAATCCTACGGCAACGGCTATAGCAAATAATAAAGCTTCCAGCCAGTTACCTTTTAAGATTCCATTAACCAGGAATATAACAGGCACCATAACCAGCATAAACCGGATCAAAAGAAAACTTACCTTATTGATCCCTTTATCAAAGCTGGTTTCAGGACGCTCGCCGGTTATGGATTTGCTGATGCTTCCAAAATAGGTGTAACTTCCGGTGACAACAATGACCGCTGTTGCAGAACCGCTTACTACATTGGTTCCCATAAAGCATAAATTATTCAGCTCGATAACCGGCTTTTTCTCGGCATCACGAATGGGAAGATAATTTTTTTCTACGGGTAAGGCTTCACCCGTCAACATACTTTCGCTGATAAATAAATCTTTGCTTAGCATAATCCGGCAATCCGCTGGGATCATATCTCCCGCGGACAGGTAAACAATATCTCCGGGAACGAGTTCACTGATAGGAACTTCTTTTTTACCTTGAAATTTACGCAATACAGTAGCCGTCGTTTTTACCATACTTTTCAGTTTCTCAGCGGCACTATTGCTTCTGAATTCCTGGATAAAGCGTAATAACGTACTGATCAGGATCATGATCGAAACGACAATCACTGTTTTGAAATCACGTTCTTCTGCAGATGGAAGCCATACATCAATTATGAAAGAAACCGATGCAATAGCCAATAGTATATAAATGAATGGATTGGCAAAAGCTTTTATTAGCTGTACGTACCATTTGGGTGCTTTCTGATGCTGTATTTCGTTGAGTCCGAATTTTCCTTTTCGTTCCTCTGCTGTTAGTTCCGTTATTCCTTCCGGGCTTGTTTCCAGCATAGCATAGACAAATTTATCATCCTGGCTGGCTGCATTTTGCAGTTTGGTGGTGGTTCCTACATTCATTCCATCAGAATTGATGATTGAATGGAACGGGTTTTTGATTTTTTCTTTTAGCTTAATCATGACACCGTTTTTTATTTATTGGTTATAAGAACCGGAATGATCTGGATTCAGATGAATGTACGGACATCCGGTTTTTAAGGAATTTTTATATTGATAAAGGCTATGAAGAATAGATTTTGAAAGAAGGCTTACAGTTCTGATTGGGTACCGATAATCTCCCAGCTTACTTTGTGTACTTTTTCTTCAATAGTAAGACGGCTTGCAGTGCGTTCTATCAAGCTGTCCTGAGGTACTGCGGTTTTTATCACCGCAGTAATGACGACATTCTGGTCTACGTCATCACTTGATAAGGATTTTAGTAATAATTTTTCATCGTTACCCAGCATCTGCATAAGCAATACCCGGATATGATTCTCCACCTCTGCAGTACATTTGATAGTAAAGAGGTAATCAGTTGGATCACCATGTGATTTAACGAATGTAAATCTGTTAAGCTGAAGGCCAATAGGACGAAGGATAATATGGGTAAGCATAACGGTAGCAGTAACTACTGCGGCTTCAAGCTGTAGTCCCATCCCACTCAACGCACCTACTGCAGCTGAACACCAGATCGTAGCTGCTGTATTTAAACCTTGAACATTCAATCCGTCTTTCATGATAACTCCGGCACCGAGGAATCCAATGCCACTCACGATATAGGAAGCAATTCTGCCGGTAGCATCACCACCTATTTTAATGGAAAGAAGGATAAATGCAGTAGCGCCCAACGATACCAAAGTATTGGTACGAAGGCCTGCACTTTTCTGACGCCAATGTCTCTCAATGCCGATTGCTGAACCGAGCAGCATACCGGTAACCAGTCTGATTGTAAATTCCAAAATTCCCATATCTCCTCTCCTTTTATTTGCTGGCACAAAGGTCTCTACTATCTTCCGTAATCCCGGTTAGAGAAGCAGTAGAAAAAAATTAGAATTTTATTAGAATTTCAAAACGGATAGATAATCGTCAGAGCGGCTGTTTTTCATAATACAGACTGAAAGTCTACGATTGTAATTCAGAAGAAATAGGTATCGAGATCTATCAAATAACAGGTTTCTCGATCTGGGTTTTTATAAAAACCTACTCGGAATGAACAAACACTGATTACATTCACGATTTTGTAATTTAGCCTTTACAAATATCTGTGCCCATCTGAGTCATTTGTGGTAAAAAAACAACCACAAAAGGCACAAAAGTTTTTAAACACTTTAGTTGATTCAAGTTTCATTGATACTGCATAAAAGTTCACATAAGTTGAAAATCAAAGATTTTCAGAATACAGAGTAAATCTGCAAATGTAGTTTATAAGTAAAAAATAGGAAGAGATGTCTCCGGTGAACTACGTTCGCAAGACTTCATCCCATGTTCGAAATGACAAGCATTGTTACATTCACAATTTAGCAAATCAGCGATTTTGCCATTATGAGGATACGAGCTTACTGGAAATTATAAATGGGGTAATTCTACAGTGAAAGTGGTTCCTGTATTCTTTTGAGAAGTTACGGTTAATGTTCCCTTATGGAGATCCACTATTTTTTTCGTTAATGGAAGGCCAATACCGTTACCATCTGCAAATTCTTTATTTTCTCCTCTATGGAAAGGAAGAAAGATGGAATTCAGATCATTTTCGGGAATACCGATTCCCTCGTCTGTAAAGTTTAAAACAATAGTATCATTTCCGAAGATGATAGAAACCGTACTTTTATGATCTTCCGAGAATTTACATCCATTTTCAAAGAGATTAACGAACGCTACCTTCAAAAGATATTCATTTCCATAGACCAAAATCTGATTTTCTTTTTCAATATCTGACCGGAAATTAAGATCGATTTTATAGTCGTGATCATAATTCTGCACCTGTTGACGGGCATCCAGCAAAACTTCATCTATGCGAACAGGCTTAAATGATATTTCGGTAGGATCATAGCTGGCTTTGGCAAAATCTAGTAAGCTGTTGGATAAACGGGCCAGTTTTTTGGCATCATTTAAAGCATTGCTTATGACTACTTTATATTCTTCATTGGTTCTGTCTTTGTTAACAGATAGTTCAAGTTCAGTAATGATAGCTGCAAGAGGCGTTCTTAACTCGTGAGAAATATTGGATACAAAGCTTTTCTGGGAATCAAAGGAGTTTTCCAGACGGTTGAGCATATCATTGAATGTATTGGCCAGCTGGGATAGTTCATCTTTATTTCCGGTAGTTTCCAGACGCAAATCGAGATTGGTGGCGGAAATATTTCGTGCTTTTTCCGTCATCTCATTAACAGGCTGAAAAGCTTTTCTCGAAAAGATTCTTCCTGCCAGGAAAATGACGATCATGGAAAATATAAAAACAACGACCATTGTTTTTAGCAGGTTGTTAATTTTACTGTACCCGTACTGGTCAAAAGATGCTGCTGTAACAAGATATTTCTGGCCTTTATAGGGATAGACAACTCCGATTACCTGCCAGTCGTCCTGATAAAAGTCGATCTCTCCTTTTGAGTTGATGGTACCAAGCATTTTAGGAGTTTCTTTTACGAAATCAATATCTACAGCATCATGATATAGAAGTTTGTGATCAGTATTGTAAATTGCAACCTCCACTTCATTTAAAGTCTTCCGGTTGTTGTGGTAAATTTCCTGTAAAGTACGCTTATCCACCTGGGCATTTAAAAAGAGATTGGCTTTGGTGTAAGCTTCTTTTTTAAGGAGTGCATAGAATTCATTTTCACGGCTTTTGGTGGCAGAATAATAGATGATAAAAGCAAATATCATTAAGATGGTTGCCATGATAATCGTAAACAATATGGTAAGCCGTGTTTTGATCTGCATTTTATTCAGATTTTAAAATAAATCCCATTCCTGATTTAGTATGGATCAATTTACGATCAAAATCTTTATCGATTTTCTTTCGCAAATAATTAATATAAACATCAATAAAATTCGTTCCTGTATCGAAATGTGTATCCCAGACCTTCTCCGCAATTTCCACTCGGGATAAAACCCGCTCCGGATTTTGCAGCATATATTCCAGGAGTTTAAATTCCTTTGGAGTCAGGTTAATATCCTTGGTACCGCGTCTTACCAGCTTGGTATGGAGATTCATTTCCAGCTCTGCATAACGAAGAATAAAACCTGTGTTTTGGGATATTTTGACATTCCTTTTTAATAAAGCCCTGATGCGCACCAAAAGCTCTCTCATCTCGAAGGGTTTCACCAGATAATCATCTGCTCCTGCATCAAAACCCTCTACTTTATCATCTGTAGTTCCCAATGCAGTAAGCATAATAATAGGCATGTCTGGTTTGATCTGCCGGACTTCCTTACATAGGTCTATACCATCCATTTTGGGGAGGACAATATCGGTGATGATCAGGCTGTATTCATTCTGCAACGCCAGTTTTTTACCGGAAAGCCCATCGTATGCGACACTTACTGTAAAATCCTGTTCTTCCAAACCCCTCTGGATAAGTTGGGCTACTCTTTGATCATCTTCTATAATAAGAATATTCATACAGACAAATTTACTCAAATATTATACGGGTAAAAAGAATACTTAATCAGAGTATTTTTTTAATAATTCTCTATAGCTCATCAAAACCGTTGATTTCGAAACAAAGCCGATAAAACGATTGTAGGCATCAACAACAGGTAGGTTCCATACTCCGGTATCATCAAAAATCTGGATGATTTTTAAGGGTTCATCTCCGGGATGAATAACTGCCGGTGGAGCTTTCATAAGCTGTTGAATGGTAATGGAAGCATCTTTATCCCTGTTAAAAAGTAAAGGGCGGATATCATCCAGAGTTAGAATTCCCTTCAACGTCTTTTCATCATCTACTATTGCAAATATATTTTTCTTACTGTTTTTTATTAATTCATATAAATCATTGATTGGCGCTTCACTACTGATTACCTGAGAGTCAAAATCAATAAGATCTTTTGTTCGTAATGAAGACATCAGGTTTTTATCGTGCTCATGGGTGAATATTTTCCCTTCATCGGCCATGTTTTTCAATTCAGGAGAAATAGCTGAAAACCATTTAGCAATAAGGAAAGAAATAACGGACACAATCATTAAAGGGATAAACAAATCATATCCAAAGCTGGATTCTGCGATTAGGAATATAGCAGTAAGCGGAGCATATAATACACCACTCATAGCTCCGGCCATTCCTACCAGAACAAGATTGGTAACCGGAACATCTTCAAATCCGATCTGCTTGCAGATCATAGCAAATAAAAAACCTAAAGTTCCTCCTGCAAATAAAGACGGAGCAAAGTTCCCTCCATTACCCCCACTGAAAATAGTAATCGAAGTGGCAAAAGCTTTTAATAGACAGATCAGTATCAAAAAAAGAATAACCGTCCAGTTTCCTATTTCAAAATATCTGAAAAGACTATTTTCGATAATAGAATGGGTATTCCCGTTGGTGAAATCTTTTACGGTTTCATAACCCTCTCCAAATAAAGGAGGAAAAAGAACACAAAGCAAAGACAACGCAGCACCTCCAACCATTGCTTTACGCATACGGGAAATTTTGAGCTCTTTGATAAAATGCTCTACTTTCTGGGAAATAATCACAAAGTACCGGGCATATAAACCGGCTACTATTCCCAATATCAGATAATAGGGAACATTATGGTAATTAAAAGATTCCCTTGCATGAAATCTGAAAAGAATATCCTCCTGAAGCAATATTCTGGATAGAAGACTTCCGCATACTGCGGCAACTACTAGCGGGATAAAATCTGAAAAGACCACTCCTGTCAAAAGAATTTCGAATGCAAACATAACTCCTGCGATGGGAGCATTAAATGCAGAAGCAATACCAGCTGTAGCACCGGCAGCTAAAAGTAACGTTCTTTCTTTATAGCCGAGTCTGTAAGTCTGGGCGTAATTAGATCCTATGGCAGCTCCTGTTACAGCAATAGGACTTTCCAGCCCGGCAGATCCTCCCAGCCCTACGGTAATTGCACTCTGAACAATCTGTGAATACATTTTAACAGAAGAAACAATACTGGAGTTCTGGGCAATCTCATAGAGAATAGCACCAATACCTTTTCGGTCCTGACCTTTAAATAACGTAAGAACAATACTTGTCGTTAAAACAATTCCTAAAAAGGGAAAGACAATATAAAAAAGGATCTGATATTCGAAGTGAACCTTATTGACAATAAAATAATGGATGGTGTGTACCAATGTTTTTAGGATGACACCAGCCAATCCGGCTGTACATCCTACCAAAATACCTGAAAGAATCAGAAACTGGCTACGACTTAGTCTGTTGCTTAGCCAATGAAGAATAAGCTCATAGCTACGGACTTTTTCGAGACCATATTTTTGAAAATCTCTTTTGAATTTAAGAAAACTAAGATATTTTCTTTTGTTGTGAATCTTCACGGGTAGATATTTGGTATTTGACTATTTTTTAAGAATTTCTTTCAATACCCGATAAAGAAAGACTATATTAAAGAAAAAACTAATGTTAAAAATGGGTAATTATTAGCGGGTCTTTTTTTAACCTTTCCAAAGGCAGGTACTCAGGATAACAAAGATAAGAAAAAAGCAACGGATATTCTACGTGACTCATTTTTTATTGCTGGCTAATACGGGCAGCTATATGTTTTTTCATTAGATTTTACCTTGGTATGGTCATAGAATATAAGAGATAATGATCTTCGCTTCAAATTATTTATTATCAAAATATTTATTAAATAAAGCTAATTGATCAGATAGTGACCTGCTCCAATATGCTGTGGTATGCCCACCTAAAGATTCTATATAAAGGTGCTGGATTTTACCAGCTACCAGTTTTTCATGAAATTTCCTGTTCATCGTAATCATTTGCTGATCTTCAGTTCCACAATCAAGAATATAATTTTGCTGGGAATCTATCATTTTTTCTATTTTACTATCGGTTAAAAACTTTGGATCCAAAGATTCCAAAGGCCCTAGAACGGCATTTACTTTGTATTGCTCATAACCTTTCCCTAACGATTTTAAATCCAAAGCTCCACAAGAACTTCCTACAGTTCCAAAAGTATCCTGATAGGTAACACCAATATTCATGGCTCCATAGCCACCCATACTCCACCCTAAAATTCCTCTATATCTCTTTTCTTTTTTTGTAGGATAATTTTTATCAATAAACTCTACCAGTTCCTTGCCTATAAAAGTTTGATATTGGGAATCTTTAACAATAGGACTATCTGCATACCAACTGCTATAATTACCATCAGGAAGAATGTAGATTGTATTATAAGCCTTTGCCTTTTCGGTTAAATTAGGTAGATCTTCTTTCACTATCCTATCAGGATTACCGCTGAATCCATGCAGAATGTATACGGTTTTATAAGTGGTTTTAGGTTTAAGGCTGGGAGTAATAATGATAGTCTTAATTTTTTTATTCATTTTAGGACTGAAAATCTCCTTGTGAATAATTTGTTGTGCTGAAATTTGAGTAAAACTGATGAATACCAAAAAGAGGCTTATTAAATTTTTCATGCTTTAAAAACTGTTTAATTGAGTGGTTAATGTATTTTAGATGAATATGGCAAAATTGTGCCAGACAGGCGCTGAGTCTTTTATTATTCCGCAGATTGCACAGATAACGCAGATGTTTCTTGTTGGGGGACTAATTCAATGGACGAAATAACAAAGCTAAAACGTAATATTTGTCATTGACTATGTCTAATCTTCGATTTCAGAAACGCAGCATAGCGAAGTGAAGAATCTCAACATAGTAGTTAAACGCAAAGTCGCAAAAGATTCAAAAGTAATGCGTCTTTAAGGCGCAAAGGCGTTTCACTTAGCAAGGCCTGTATATTTTAGGATTTTATTCGGAGTATGGATTCTGTTATTTCTTTGTTTAGATTCCTACGGAAACTGAAAGTTCGACGAAGTCAATGACAAATAATGTGGTAATAACGACCATTTGTCATTGACTATGTCTAATCTTCGATTTCAGAAACGAAGCGTAAGCGAAGTGAAGGAATCTAAATTAATTAAATCATACACTTACAACCATATATTTAAATCATTAAGAGAGATTTCTCCTATCGTAAATAACAAACCTCCGTTAAATCTACGGTTTTACAAATCAACGATTTTGCGATTTTACACGATGAAGAGATTTCTCCTATTGTCGAAATAACAAAGCTAAAATATTGTTGAACGGTATATTTTTTGAGTGAATATTATGAACTACACATTGATAAAATCCAAAATGATGAAAAATAAACTGGCCATTTTTCTGTTAGCCCTTTTTCCGGTATTGTTGTTGGCACAGAATACTTCAGACAATTCCCGGAAAAATAATGAACCGATCGTTGTGTTGATTCATAGACTTACGGATATCAAAGAGCTTTCTTCTTCTCAGAAACAGATTCTTAAAGATCAACTTCAAAACCAAAATAATTTTGAAATGTACTTTAAAGGAAACGCTATATCCAGTATTCCAGATGATTTAATAGTCAATTTCACTAATATAGGCCGGAAAATTATGTACAATGTAAAAACAGCCTTGAAGTATGAATCTTATGATACGTATCAGAGAATTAATTTTCCACTGCTGGAATACAGACTTCCTTGTATTCTTGAAGTAAAAGGCTATACCAGTCGAACATTCAAAGAAAAAATGAAAAATAATGTGATTGCAGAGAATACAAAATATGTGTATTCACATACTCCTACCATTTATCTGAAAATGTGGGAAGATGAAATAGGAGATCCCCATTTTTATGGTGAGTTGGTTGTATTCCCGGAAGAAAAATAAACATCTTGCTTTATTATATTACTGATCTGCTTGATCTGCAAAATCAGTGAGCGTTTAAATTTAATCATCAAGAAATTGTCATCATCCTTATAAAAAATATACTCCCGCAAGTAAAGCGGAATAAGCAGACTCTGGATTTTGTGTTTTTTTAATCTGCTTTATTTTACGCCAATGCGAGAGTATGGAGCTATTTCTGTTGAAGAAATAGATGAAGTACTTTTATGATATTTTTATAAATAAAGTCAAGTTCTTCATAAGTAATACAGTATGGAGGTACCAGATACATTGTATTTCCCAGAGGACGCATAATAATTCCCCGTGATAAAAACTCATCGTAGATCTTTTTACCAGTTTCATTAAAATAGGAGGTTCCCTGATCGGTCTTTAAGTCCCAGGCCAAAATAGTTCCTGTTTGTCTTACATTTTCAACAAGATCATGCTCATTTAGGATTTTGGTGAAATCAGAATGTTGCTTACAAATCCTCTGGATGGCAAACTGTGTATTTTCCTGTAATAAAAGCTCCATACTTGCCAGTGCAGCAGTACAAGCCAGCGGATTGGCAGTAAATGAATGGCCATGAAATAAGGTTTTATATTTATCATCCGATAAAAAAGCATTGAAAATTTCTTCTGAACAGGTAGTAATTCCCATTGGCATAGTTCCGCCTGTTAATCCTTTTGAAAAGCACATGATATCCGGTTGTTCAGAAAGGTGATGAGCTGCAAAAAGTTTTCCTGTCCTTCCAAATCCTGTGAAAACCTCATCCTGAATCAGGATAATTTCTTTGGTTCGGCAGAATTTCATCAGTTCGCTGAGATCTTCGGCAGAATGCATCAGCATTCCTGCTGCTCCCTGTACCAAAGGTTCATATATAAAGCAGGCTGTTTCATCAGCTACGTTACTGATCTGTGTTTTCAGATCATCGAGATTACCGGAATGAGGGGTATCAATGAAGATCACTTCAAACAACATTCCTCCAAAAGGTTGAGTCCATGCGCTTCTTCCGCTTACAGACATGGCACCGAAAGTATCCCCATGATAAGCATCCTTAAACGCTAGTATCTTATTTTTTGCTTTGCCCTGATTATAAGCATATTGTATACTCATTTTTAAAGCAACTTCTACGGCAGTAGATCCATTATCTGAATAAAAAACCTTTCCTTGATTTTCAGGAAGAAGGTTAAGCAGGTTTTCAGAAAGCTGTATGGCAGGCTCATGGGTAAACCCGGCAAAGATGACCTGTTCCAGTGTATTCAGTTGGTTAAATACCTTTTGTGCAATATATGGATGAGCATGTCCGTGTAAAGTAACCCACCATGAAGAAACCGCATCAAGATATTTTTTTCCTTCATTATCATACAGATAGGTTCCTTTTCCCCTGATAATGGGAATGGCATCATCTGCCGTCTTCATCTGTGTATAGGGATGCCAGTTCACTGCCCGGTCTCTCCTTTTTAATTCGTTGTTCATTTTTTGTAAAATGTAAAAAGTATTAATGTATTAATGACTTTTAATAATTGATAATCTATAATTTTCAACTATCAACTATCAACTATCAACTATCAACTATCAACTATCAACTATTGACCAAAGCTTCTTCCGCCTTTCTCATAGGTTTTAGTCCCAGTGTATTCAGCATTTGCATATCTTCAGATACTCCTGGATTGGGTGTTACCAATAGAGTTTCTCTTTCACCGGTAAAAATGGAATTAGCTCCTGCCATAAAGCACCATGCCTGCTCTGTTTCCGACATTTCGATGCGTCCTGCGCTCAGGCGGACCATAGATGATGGCATGACGATTCTTGCAGTAGCAATCATTCTCACCATTTCCCAGGTGTCTACTTTTGGATTATTTTCAAGAGGTGTTCCTGCTACTCTGGCTAAGGCATTGATAGGAACAGATTCAGGGTGTTTAGGCATTGTAGCTAATGTCAGCAGCATAGAAATACGGTCGCCGTTTGTTTCTCCTAGGCCTATAATTCCTCCGGAACATACTGTAATTCCAGCTTTTCTGACATTATTAATCGTATTGATTCTGTTGTCAAATGTGCGGGTGGAGATAATTTCTTCATAATACTGTTCAGAAGTGTCCAGGTTGTGGTTGTAGGCATAAAGTCCTGCTTCCTGTAAACGGATTGCCTGTTCTTCGGTTAACATTCCTAAAGTACAGCATACTTCAAGCCCTAGTTCATTCACTCCTTTTACCATGTCAATAACACGGTCGAAGTCACGGTTGTTCCGTACTTCACGCCATGCAGCGGCCATACAGAATCTTGAAGACCCAGAATCCTTTGCCTTTTGAGCATGGGCAATAACGGTTTCGGTAGGTAATAGTGCCTGTACCTTGATGTTGGTGTGGTAACGTGCTGCCTGCCCGCAATAAGAACAGTCTTCTACACAACCTCCTGTTTTAATCGATAATAAGGTAGAAATCTGTACTTCTTCCGGATTATGCCATTCCCGGTGGACGGTTGCAGCCTGGTAAATAAGCTCTAATAAAGGTTGATTAAATATTTTTTCTATTTCTTCTTTGGTCCAATCATTCCTAAGTTTTGTTTTTTTATCCATTCTGTAATTCTTTTAAATTATTTGAAATCTGTTTAATGTTTTCCTTTGTCAAATCATTGACATCGGGGATTCTGATTATTTTTGTCTTTTTTTCTGTATAGTTAATGATTACCCGTTCTGAATCGACGGGAAAAGATCCATTGAGGATCAGGTATTCTAATGTCAATCCTCTTTCTTTAAGTGCCATTATTGACAATAAAGTATGGTTGATACATCCGAGATAATTTCTCACCACCAAAACAACGGGAAGGCGAAGCTTTTCCATCAGGTCGATCATAAGTTCATGGTCTGATAATGGAACCATGAGTCCTCCTGCCCCTTCCACAATAAGCGCATTGGATGTTTCCGGCAATTGAAAATCATCTACCCGGATTTCTTTTCCTTCTTCTGATGCCGATTGATGGGGTGATGCGGCTAGTTGTAAGCGATAGGTTTCAGGATGACAAAGCACCTCATCTCCTACCCAATCACTGATTTTCATACTGTCGGTATGGTGTAAATCTCCTGACTGTATGGGTTTCCAATAATCTGCCTTGAAATAATGGGTTAAAATGGCAGAACAAACGGTTTTCCCGATTTCAGTTCCTATTCCTGTTACGAATAATTTCATTGTTTATGTTGTTTTTTTAAGCAAAAAGGCTGAATTGTAAAAACGTAAAATTGTTGAATTGCGAAATCGTTGAGAAGTAATAAAATTGGACTTATTTCTTTTATATCTATTCATTTTTTACTTTTTATAGTTCAGTTTCTTACTCATTTTTATAAATCTACCCACGCTTTTACGATTCAGCAAATCCGCTCTTACGCCTTTTTACCATTCTATACCCCTTCTCACAATTTTACGCTTTTACAATTCCGCCTATATAAATTTTACAATAGTCCTTGCCAGCTCTATAATTTCCTCTTCCGTATTAAAGCTGTGCAGGCAAATCCGTATTCTTTCAGTTCCCTCTTTTACAGTTGGACTATAGATAGGATATGTGAGCATTCCTTTTTCGGATAAAGCATTTTGTAAAGCTTTTAGTCTTTGGTTATCGGGAATTATAATAGCTTGTATTGGGCTGTTTTCAGAGGATGGACTCTTAAGCCTCTGTTTTCTGAAAAGTTTAATGTTTTTCCGCAGATCCAATGATAGTTTCTCATGCTCCTTAAGGAATTCATATCCGGTTCTAATACTCATCCACTGGATATCCTGGGCAGATGTTGTATATATAAAAGGAGATGCAAAATTGATGAGATAATCTCTGATCAATTCATTGGTCAGTATCGCTGCACCGTGGGCTCCGAGTGCTTTCCCATAAGTAACTACAGTCGCCAGAACCTGGCTTTGCAATTGGTATTTTGCTATCAATCCGTATCCCAATACTCCAAAAGCATGAGCTTCGTCAACCAGTAATCCTGCAGAATATTTTTGAGCTAATTCTGCCATTTCCTGGATTGGAGCAAAATCTCCTTCCATAGAATAGAGACTTTCAACAGCGATATAACAGTTTCCTTCAATGCGCTGGAGTTTATTCTCTAAGCTTTTAAGATCATTATGTTTAAACTTGATCTTTTTTGCATGGGACATCATGCAGGCATCATGTATGGACCGATGAATCTGTTCATCTGCAATAATCGTGTCCTGTCTTCCCGGAAGAGTCGACAATAAAGCCAGGTTAGCATTGTATCCGGACGGAAAAAGTAAAGCGGAAGGTACATGATGCTCCCGGGCAATGTATTGTTCAGTCTCGGTTACAGTAGCGCTATTTCCACTAATTAGTCTCGATCCGGTACTTCCTGATAGTAGTCCGGGATTGGCTGTTACTTCCTGAAGTATCCATTGTTGAAGTTCCTTATTCCGCGAAAGTCCCAGGTAGTCATTAGAATAAAAATCAATTCCTTTGGATCCGGATCTTAAACACCGGAAGGTTCCGTTTTCTTTTCTTTGATTCAATGCCTGTCGCAAATGGTGAAACTGAGCTGGCATTTTTTAATTAAGTTGTGCCACTTCATTAGCGATAGAACTAATCCATTGATTGTGTAATTCATGCTCAATCTTCAGGATGTTTTCAGCGTGTGCCTGCCAGTCTTCTGAAAATTCATTTAACTGGTTGATCATTTCTTCCAAGTGTCCTTCCTCTTCAAGAATAATAGACTTTACCATGATTTTGGAAGATTCTTTTGTAAGAATATCCTGATATACAGGGTAAAGTTCATCTGCACGTACTTCTATAGCATAGGTGACAAAAAGATAAGCTGCATATTTTAACTCTTCTTTATTAAGGGTAAATGCTTTCTGTAAATATTTACAGGCTTTGATATCCAGAGAATGAAGATACTGTCTTGTCGCTAATGAGGCCAGCAGTTCTTCTTTCTCATACGTTTTGCAAAAATCAGGATTGAGTTTTCCGATTTGTTTTTTCAGATAATATGCATGGCGATGCTCTTCTGCGGCATGTTTCAGCTGAATCTGGCTGACCTGAGTTGGATGTTCACAGCTGGAAATCTTTCTGGCTCCTGCATTCTCCATAAAAGATAAAGTATTCAGCCATTTGGCATGGGTCTGATTGTCCTTTACAATACGCTCTAATAAATTGTAAAATTCCATGTATTTTTATTTTGGATCAAATGTAGTATATTGCCGGATGGTTGAATGGTGCCAGTTTTAATATTATGGATAGTCCGGTTGAAATTCCTTATCAAAGTTTTGTTAAAATTAACAGAACATCAGACACTTCAATTTATATGCAGATTGCCAATCAGTTGATTAATGCTATTCAGCGAGGCTTTCTTCCTTTTGGAACCAAGCTTCCGGGAACCAGAGCGTTAAGTCAGACACTGGAAGTGCACCGGAATACGATTGTTGCGGTTTATGATGAATTATTTGCACAAGGATGGGTAGAAAGTATTCCTAATAAAGGAACTTTTATCATCGGTAAAGATCAGGATGAACCTTTAAAGTTTAAAAATTTTGAATCCGATGAGCTCGATCATTATCCTAAAGTGACCGGTTTTTCCTTTAAAACATCCAATATTCTTGATAATCCTTTTGAACACTCCGCTTGTGAATATTTATTTAATGATGGGGTTCCGGATATCCGGTTAACGCAGATTGACCAGCATTCTAAAATTTACAGTGCTATCCTGAAACGAAAAGGGCATCATAAAATGCTGGGACATTATAATCATGATGGCAGTGAGTTTTTCAAAAAAAATCTATCTCGGTACCTTAATCTCTCTCGTGGTTTACCTATTTCCAAAAATAACCTTCTCATTACCCGCAGTACCGAAATGAGTATTTATATTGTTTCAGAAGTTTTGCTGTCACAAGGCGATACAGTTCTCGTAGGCGCGCTAAGCTATTTCTCCGTTAATATGATTTTTCAGAAAGCTGGAGTCAACATTATATCAATGCCGATCGATGAGGAAGGGATTATGGTAGAACATGTAAGGGAAGCCTGTAAAAAACAGAAAATCAGAATGCTTTACCTGACTCCCCATCATCATTATCCTACTACTGTAACGCTGAGTGCCCAACGGCGACTCGAGTTATTGAATCTGGCCAATGAATTTGGATTCATTATCCTTGAAGATGATTACGACTATGACTTTCATTATGATAAAAGTCCTATTCTACCACTGGCCAGTGCAGATACAAATGGGATGGTCGTTTATATTGGTTCATTTGGGAAATCACTCGCACCAGGATTCCGGACAGGCTTTATCGTAGCTCCGGAGAACCTGATGGCTGAATTGCGGAAACATTTAGGAATTATAGACCGGCAGGGCGATATTTTAATGGAACAGGTGCTTGGTGAAATGATCGCTGAGGGAGAAATTCACCGCTATCTCAAAAAGTCAGTGAAGATTTACCAGGAAAGGAGGAATCATTTTGCTGCATTACTGGAGGAATGTTTGGGAGATCTTATCCGGTTTCAAATACCCTCAGGCGGACTTGCCATCTGGATAGAATGGAATGTTCCGATTAATCTGATGCAGCTGAGCAGGAATTGTACTCAGAATAACCTTTTTATCCCTAAAACCCTGCTCTATCAGAATAAAAATCTTACTGCTATGAGGCTGGGATATGGTCATCTGGATTTTGATGAGATGAAAAACAGTATTACAATTCTTTCAGGTACCGTAAGGGCGATGTTGGAGTAAAATGATGGCATTTTTGGGGATTGCTTTTCTTCATTTTATTCTATAAAAAGAAGTTTTCTTAGAGCCTGTTTAAAAAAGTAATAATAAAAAATAGTAAAGGTTAAAAGTTGCATAAAAATTGTCATTTTAGAGTTGCAAAAGAAAAAAACATCAATGTATCCAACGGACTTAACCCAAACTCAGTGGCAATTTATAAAAAAAGCATTAGATTTTGATGACAGAAAACGAAAATATGATTTGGTTGTCATTTGGAATGCTATCAGTTATTTAGTAAAAACAGGCTGTCAATGGAGACTTTTACCTCATGATTTTCCCAAATGGCAATTGGTTTATTACTATTATTCAAAATGGTCAAATCTGGAGATTTTCGATTTATTATTATCAAAATTGAGAGAGGAAGTACGACGAAACAGGGGTCAGAAAGCGCAGGCAAGTTTAGGAATTATTGACAGTCAAAGTGTTCGTTGGGGAAATAACCGTTCACTCAATGGCTTTGACGGAGGTAAAAAAATAAAAGGAATCAAGAGACACGTTGTGGTAGACAAAAATGGTTTTTTGTTAGCCGTAATGGTAAGTGTAGCCAATGTTCATGACAGTAAGGCTGCATTGTTACTGATCAAAACACTGCGATATTTACTAATTCCGCTTCAGGTAATCCTGGCGGACGGAGGTTATAGAGGAGAGATTATTGAGGAAATAAGAATTAAGTTTAATTATATCATTCAGATCGTAATGCGGAGTGACAAAAAAGTAAAAGGGTTTGAGCCAATTCATAAACGATGGATTATAGAGCGTACATTTGCTTGGTTTGATAACGATAGAAGATTATGCAGAAATTATGAACTCTTAATGGAATCCTCTGAAAACATGGTCAAATTATCCGCCATAAAATTATTACTGAATAAAATTTAAACAGACTCTTAGATTATATTTTTGTTAATTTTTTCACAGAATTCATGCTGTGTTGTCATAGAGTGTTTTATTTAATTATTTGATAATTAATTATTTAAGGTCTATTTGATATACTTCTTAGAATCTAAATAATCCGAATTCACATGAATTAGAATTATATGACAAATATCATTTTGAATGGTAAAGAAAGAATCATCTATATTTGTGAATCTATTTTTAATTATTCTAAATAAATGAAAAAACAATACTTAATATCTGCCGTTTTATTGAGTACGCTGGCAGTAAAAACTGCTGCTCAAAACAAACAGGATAGTCTTACAATAAAAGACATCAATGAAGTTGTAATGGTCTCTTCCCGCGCTCCCAAGCAAATCAGTGATATTCCGGGAACAGTTTGGGTGATCAGCGAAAAAGAACTTCAAACACAGATTAGAGGCGGAGCAGGATTGAAAGAAGTATTGGGAAATATGATTCCAGGATTTGATTTCGGAAATCAGGGGCGAACAAATTATGCCCAGAATATGAGAGGTAGAAATGTTCTTGTAATGGTTAACGGAATATCATTAAACAGCACAAGGGCTTCCAGTAGACAATTCGATGCTATTGACCCTTTTAATATCGAAAGAATTGAGGTCCTGTCAGGGGCTTCTGCTATTTATGGAGGAGATTCCACGGGAGGAATTATCAATATTGTCACTAAAAGACCTACTACTAATAAATTGACCTTTGAAACTACAGCCGGTTTAAAATCAGGCTTTCATAAAGGTGATCTGGATAAGAGAATTGCTCAATCCGTACAAGGAGGAAGTGACGCTGTAAAATTTAGGTTGGGTGCTGCATTTACTCAGAACGAAGGAGCTTTTGACGCCAATGGGGATCAGGTTATAACAGATGTAAAACAGGCCGATTTTCAATACAACAGGTCTATAGATATCTTAGGTGGGATTACTGCTAAGCTGAGCCCGGATCAGGACTTAAGCCTGGATTTACAATACTATAACTCGAAGGTAAGGAATAAGAAATGGTTGTCTTTTGGAAGGAATTTCGAAGGCTTTACCACAAAAAATCCTGCTCTCATCAATGTTTTAGATGGTGCTGACTCCGATGTAGTTCCCCGTACAGAAAGATTCATGGCTAACCTGCAGTATAGCTTACGCAATATCCTTGGAGGACAAAATCTGATTTTCCAGGCTTATGGGCGAAGAGAAGAAGTGGATTTCGGGGCTTCATTTGCAGAGGTTCCTAAACCTCCGGCTGGAATTACGCTTCCGGTATTCCTTTCATCAGGAAGAGGAAATACGAATGTATATGGGGTAAAAGCTGTTTTATCAAAAAAATGGAACAATTTAAACTTCACGTATGGAATGGATTCTGATTTTGAAAGCTTTAAAGGAGATCAGGCCATATTCAATCCACAGAGAAGTAATGAGTCCGGAGGTCTGGTGAATAAAACCGATGTTTTCGTAGGAAGATATCCGGATACTAAAATTTTCAGTTTATCCGGCTTTATGCAGGCTGACTGGGAAATTACCAAAAAATTAATCCTTTCCGGAGGGATCAGACAACAATTCATTAATGTAAGATTAGATGATTTTGT
This sequence comes from Chryseobacterium piperi, assembly GCF_002285635.2. NCBI lineage: Bacteria > Pseudomonadati > Bacteroidota > Flavobacteriia > Flavobacteriales > Weeksellaceae > Chryseobacterium > Chryseobacterium piperi. Next base: position 952,679 of record NZ_CP023049.2, read on the forward strand.
AGGCTTTAAAGAGCAGGTATATATGCATTTCGGATATGGAAATTCTGCGGATGCTGTAAAAGGAGGTAAAAACAACTATGATGTAACATTACTCAACGCCAGTTTGCTATACAAGATAACTCCTGAATGGCAAACATGGCTGAGTTTTTCTCAGGGATTCGCTGTACCTGATGCCGCAAAGTCTTATGGTTTTGGAAAATATGAATTAGCTAATAATCATTGGAAGCTCTTAAACAGTATCAATATTAGCGAGCAGCCATTAAGCGGAATAAAAACCGATCAGATGGAAATTGGATTCAGGCATAACCCGGGTTCTGCTCCTGGCTTTTATACACAGGGATCTTTTTTCTATGCACTCTCTAATAAGACACTTAAAATAGACAATGTAGCTTTTACCATTTCATTACTGGATCAGAAGTTGAGAAACTATGGATTCGAAGGAGCCCTGGGATATCGTTTCGCAGAGGGACTTGAATTGGGTGGAAATATTTTGCTGATGGAATCAGAGACTAAAACAGTAAAAGACGGCTGGCAGAATCAATCTGTTTATACTACCAATCCATCAAAATTTATGGTGTTTACGGGTTGGAATGCTAAAAGGTTTTCATTGAGATTGCAAATGCAAAACTCTATGAATTATACGGATTTAGCAGATATGAAAATGAATGGCTATACCCTATTCGATTTTATGGGTGATGTCAAGCTGAATAAAGGGACCATTAATTTTGGAGTCCAGAATTTGTTTAACAAACAATATCCTACGATTTGGGGACAACGTTCTGCATTTTTCTATGGAGCGCCTCAAAAAGCATTTGCCTATCAGGGAAGAGGAACTACATTCTCTGTAGGATATACAATTAATTATTAATTGATAAAGTGTGTCATTTCAGGTAATTATTAAAGATTACCAATAGAAAATTTTACCTGAAATGACTTTAATGTAATACCCTAAATAATTTAAAATTTTATTTAAAAACTAGAAGAAACACAAAAATCCAGTATTTTTTATGAACACAATTATTACCGAACAATTGGTTTCGGAAAAGGATCTTCTTTTCCCAAATCTGGAGAATTTATTCTGTGATATTAATATCAATGAATATCAAAATGTGGTACACAGAGCCCAGGAAAGTGTTATAACATTTTTAGAAGAAGCAAAACAACCATTTAGCGGGGTTTCTCCGCGTGAGTTGAGAAAGCAATTTGAACATATAGATCTTAATGACCAGCCTATAGGCTATGACGAACTTTTTGAAGAAGTGAGTTCATTATATATCAAGCATGCGGTTGCCTTCCATCATCCTAAATATGTAGCCCATCTTAACTGTCCTGTTGTTATTCCTGCAATAGCAGCGGAAATGCTTATAAGTTCTATCAATTCATCACTTGATACCTGGGATCAAAGTGCTGGGGGAACGTTAATGGAACAAAAACTTATCGAATGGACCGGTAGGGAAATAGGTTATTCGTCTTCATCAGACGGTGTATTTACCAGCGGAGGTTCTCAAAGTAATCTCATGGGAATGCTCTTGGCAAGAGACTATTATTCGTTGCATCATTTGAATCACAATATTAAAAAAGATGGTCTGCCAAAAGAAGCCCACCGATTTAGAATCTTTGTTTCTGATGCTGCTCATTTTAGTATTCAGAAGAGTGCTTCTATCCTTGGATTAGGAGAACAATCCATTGTTAAAATAAAAACGGACCGTTCATTCAGAATGAACAGTGTCCTGCTAGAAGACGCCATAAGAAAAGAAATTCAAAATGGTAATATTCCTATTGCAGTAGTAGGTACAGCCGGAACTACAGATTTTGGAAACATTGATCCTATCAGCAATATTGCCGGAATTGCGAAGAAGTATAAAATATGGTTTCATGTAGATGCCGCTTACGGATGTGCTTTATTTTTAACCGATAAATACCGTCATTTGATTGATGGAATCGAAGAGGCTGATTCGGTAACGGTAGATTATCACAAATCATTCTTCCAGCCGGTAAGCAGCAGTGGGTTTATTGTTAAAGACAGAAATTATTTAAGGCTAATTACCCATTATGCAGATTATTTAAACCCTAAGGATCATGATGAAGATGAAATTCCAAATCAGGTCAATAAATCGATTCAGACTACGAGAAGATTTGATGCATTGAAACTATGGTTTACCCTTCGGATTATTGGAAAACAGGGATTGGGAGCTTATATTAACCGAATTATAGCTACAGCGCGTGAAGCGGCAATCGTTTTAGAAAATGACCCTCATTTTGAGCTATTAAACCGTTCTGATCTTACCGCATTGGTATTCCGTTATTCAGCGGATCCTTACAGATCTTTCGATCTAAGCAGAATCAATACTTATATCAAATCTCAGCTTTATAAGCATGGAAATGCATTGGTGGCGGGAACAAAAGTAAACGGAGAATTTTATCTGAAGTTTACCATTTTGAATCCTTTGACTACTATAGAAGATATCAAAACAATATTACTTACCATAAAACAACACGGGAATGAATACATTGAAGTTAACTAATATATCAGAACAGGCTGAAAAGATTAATTATACAGCCCTGATCAATTGCTACATGAAAGAATTTACCAATTGGAGCCGCTATCTGGGGATTCCAAAATATGATGAAGCTCTTTCACAATACCTTAAGAAAACACCTACTGATTTGCATATCAGAATTGATTTTTCTTCTATAGGATGCGATGTATATATTCCTGTTAATTATTTTTCAGAAACCGGAAGACATTTATTTGACTTTCCTGTTCTTCGAAGAGTTTTAGAAACCAATGAAGTGGCAGAAATCGATATTTATGGATTTATGGCTCTTACAGCTGAATATGCGAAAGGACTCTATCCTGATATCGATTCTTCAACAGTAATAAAAAGACTCAATAACAGTATTGAAAACCTTACCACTTATCTGAACCATATTGCGGAAAATAAAAAACAGGTTAACCAATTGGATATGTCGTTTATTGAAGCAGAACAATCCCTTATCCTGGGGCATATCCTCCACCCTGTTCCAAAATCAAAACAAGGTTTCAATAGTGAAGATTTACTGAAATATTCTCCGGAGACTTCAGGGCAGTTTCAGCTATTTTATTTTTTAGTTAACCCTGAAAATATTATTGAAAAGAATGCGGATGGTGAACTTGTCACTAAAGAATTAAGTGAGAAAATATACCCATTACTGAATGCTGAGCATAAAGTTTTATGGGATCGATTTCCTGAATATAAAATCCTTCCGATGCACCCTTGGGAAGCAGAATACTTGCTAACCCAGGAGAATGTACAGATCATGGAAGAACAAGGAATGCTTTTCGCTTTAGGACATTATGGAGACTTCTTCACTCCTACATCATCTGTAAGAACAGTATACAGCGAAAAGAGCAAGTGGATGTATAAGTTCTCTTTACATGTGAAAATTACGAATTCAGAGAGAATCAATCTTTATCCTGAGCTGCACCGTGGTTATGATATCAGCCGATTATTAAAAACGGATTGGGGAACCAGCTTACAAAAAGATTTCCCGGAGATTGACTTTATGGTAGACCCTGCATTTATGGCAGTGACTTTTAACGGTAAAGTGATCAACGGTTTTAATATCAGTATCAGAAGAAATCCTTTCCAGGGTGAGAATAAAAATAAAAATGTAACCCTGCTGGCTGCTCTTTGTCAGGATGGAATTCTGGGGGAGCCTTCAAGATTACAAAATATCATTACCAATGCAGCCAAAGATTTTGATTTACCTGTTGAGCAGGTAGCACTAGATTGGTTTAAACAATATCTGCATATTTGTGTCAGACCAATTGTAGGAATTTTGAATACGTACGGACTGGCTTGTGAATTCCACCAGCAAAATGTAATGGTTGAACTTGATAAGAAAGGCTTTCCTGCCAAAATTTATTTCAGGGATAATCAAGGATTCTTTTTCAGAGAAGGAAGAAAAGACTGGGTTACTACTGCACTTCCAGGTATTGCGGACGAAAGCCAATCGATCATTGATGAAGAATCATTAGCACCGAAATATACGTACTATCTTGTCACCAATAATATTCTTGGAGTAGTTAATGCATTAGGATGTAATCAGCTTGCGGATGAAAGAAAACTGATCAACCTTGTATTCAAAGCATTTAAAGAAGTTGAAAAAGAAGATGAAACAGGACTGGTAAGCTATATCATTAATAAAAGAAGCTGGTATACAAAAGGAAATCTTATCACCAGTTTACAGAATATTAACGAAGCAGATGAATCTATGGAATACCCGGCTGTATTCCTGGATACTCCTAATCCCCTGAATAAATATTTTTTCAGCCATAAACTGATTAAGCCACAAACTAAAGAAACGGTCTATTCCCGTGATTTCGAAAACGAAAATATCACTATCAGCATAAGGCCTTTTGATATGGACAGGGATTTCGAAATGGTTCATGAATGGTTTAATATGGAACACGCCAAACCTTATTGGAAAATGGATGGTCCGAAAAAGGATCTTGAACTGTGGTTCAGAACTATTTTGCCTAGTGATGAACAGCATAGTTTTATTGGAGAAGTGAATGGCGTAGCTCAGTTCAGTTTTGAGCCTTATTGGCCAATGAGAGATGTTGTAGGAGCATATTATGATTCCTTGGCAACAGATTACGGAACTCATTTTTTTGTAGCTGAAACGGCAAAAGAGAAGAAATTTTCATTTGAGTCATTTCAGGTTGCATTAGACTATATTTTTTCCCTTCCTGAAGTAGGAAAATGTATTGGCGAAGCTTCTGTAGAAGCCGTTCCCACAGATCGGTTAATTACAAAACTAGGATATACGCGTGAAGGGGTTATAGAAATGCCTCACAAAACGGCATACCTTACTTTCTGTACTCCTGAAAACTATAGGGAAAAATGCCCTGAAAGCAGACTGGAAGCAAAAAGTATTTAATTAATCTCTCACTAAACCTTATAGGTTTTAAAAACCTATAAGGTTTGAATAAAAATTAAAAAATAGAAAACAATGGAAAATCAAAAGATATATGATATCATCGGGATCGGAATCGGGCCCTTTAATCTTGGATTAGCAGCTCTTTTAGACCCTGTGGAATCCGTAAGCTCTCTTTTTCTGGATCAGGCAGAAGGTTTCAACTGGCATCCGGGACTAATGTTGGATAATGCAACTTTACAAGTTCCTTTTATGGCCGACCTTGTAACCATGGCTGACCCGAAAAGCAAATACAGCTTCCTGAATTTTTTGAAAGAGACAGATCGTCTATATAAATTCTACATCCGTGAAGACTTTTATATTTTAAGAAAAGAATATAATCTGTATTGTCAGTGGGCTGCTAACTTATTGCCTAACTGTTTGTTTGGTAAGAAGGTTGAAAATATTAGCTTTAATGAAGCTGAGCAATACTATACGATTGACGTTCTGGATTTAAAAAACAATGATGTTAAAAAGTATCATACTAAAAAACTCGCTCTAGGAACCGGAACCCAGCCAAGCTTGCCTTCATTTATGGAAGATAAAAACTTCCCGAATGTCATCCATACTTCGGAATATCTGAACCATAAAGAAAATATCATTAATGCAAAATCAGTTTCTATTATCGGTTCGGGACAGAGTGCCGCTGAAATTTTTCAGGACCTTCTTCCGGAAACTAATCAGGATCTTTTTATGAGTTGGTTTACCAGACCGGATCGTTTCTTTCCGATGGAATATTCAAAACTTACCCTGGAATTAACATCTCCTGAATATGTTGATCATTTTTATACAATGTCATCTCCGCAACGTAAAGCTTTATTGGCAAAACAACCACCGCTTTACAAAGGGATTAATTTTGACCTGATCAATGATATCTTTGATACCTTATATGAAATGAGTGTTGGAAATGTTCCTCTTAATGCAGCATTAAGGCCTAGCAGTCAGTTAGATAATATTCTTCCGGAAGGAAATACATATGTCTTAAACTTTACTCATGTACAGGATCAGGCAACCTTTACCCACGAATCGGAGTATATTATTCTTGCAACAGGATATAAATATAAAGAGCCTAAATTCCTGAAAGGAATTGAAAACCATATTCAAAGAACCGAAGAAGGATTATTTGATGTGAGCAGACATTATACAATCGATGCTAAAGAGCGTATTTTTGTACAGAACGCAGAGCTTCATACACACGGTTTTGTAACTCCTGATTTAGGAATGGGAGCTTACCGAAATGCTATTATTGTGAATGCTCTGGCCGGAAGAGAAGTATATGTTGTAGAAAAGCGCATTGCTTTCCAGCAGTTTAATACATCAAAAGCATGGACCGCAAAACATTCATCTTAAAGGGTGATTTAAAAAAGGTCATGTGGGAAACCTCATGGCCTGCCGTTGTGGCCATTGTTTTATATGGAATCAATAATTTTCTGGATGCTATTTTCGTAGGGTATTTAATTAATACCAAAGCATTGGCTGCTGTAGGAATGGCGTATCCCCTATCTCAAATTGTCTTAGGCTTTGGACGGCTTGTAGGAACCGGAGCAGGTGCTGCAGTAAGTATATGGATCGGTGAAAACAGACAGGATAAGCTATACCGTTTGTTTGGAAGCTTTAACTTCCTCTGTATCTTTTTCTCTTTATTATGTACGGTGCCGGCCTATATTTATGCACACGAACTAATGGCTATGATGGGTGCTAAAGGAGATTTACAGTCCATTGCCGTCGAATATTTCCAGGTTACGCTGATAGGAACTGTTTTCTGGATTTACGGATTGGCACTAAACATGCTGGTGCGGGCTGAAGGAAAAATGAAATCTGCGGCAAAAATGATTGCTGTAGGGCTTATCATTGATATTATCTTAAAACCGATATTCATTTCTACCTTTGGAATGGGGGTATCGGGGGCTGCATGGGCTACCAATATAGGAATGATCATCTATTCATTTCTTGGGATCTATTACTATGCAAAAGGGAAAAGCTCTTTTAAAACCAATTGGAAATCCGTTTCATACGATCCGGTTATTGGCAAGAGAATATTAAAATTGGGACTTCCGGAGATGATCCTGTCAGTAATGGGTGTGATACAAAGTATTATCATCTTTAATGCTATTGCAAGATATGGGACAGAAAATGATATTTCCTTTTTTACAGTTCTAAACAGATTTTTCTTATTTCTGCTGACACCTTTATTTGGGTTAATGAGAGGATTACAGCCTGTAGTAGGAATTAATTTTGGAGCAGGACAGTATACGAGAGCAAAGACATTTTTGAAAACCTATATCCTAGCAGGGATTGCCATACTGGCTCCTTTTTTCCTTATAGCCTTAATTTTTCCACAACAATTAATTGGGCTTATGCTTCCGGGGTATACAGTAAATGCACATCAGATACTGGATTTCAGATTATTTTTCTCTGTACTTCCTCTTTTACCTATTACGGTATTAGCCCTTTCCTATTATCCTGCAGTTAATCAAAGTAAGAAGGCGAGTTTTTTAGTTTTCCTTCGTCAGGTTATTTTATACATTCCTGTGATGCTTATCCTGCCCCAGTATTTTGGAGTCAAAAGTATCTATTGGGGAAGTGCATTGATTGAAATAACCGTAGGACTCGTAACGTTGCTTTTGTTAAGAAATTATCAGGTTCAAATGAAAAAGGTGTAGAAAGCTTATTCCTAATGTACATGATCAATAGAGCATAAAAAAGAGTCGATCTCACCGTTGAGAAAGCCTCTTTTTTATTTTAATTATGTAGAGACAAATTATTTTATTCGTGCATTCGTGGCAAAAAAATAAATGCCACGAATGCACGAATTTTTATCTATTTTCTTTAAAAAATGTATGCTATTGTTCTATTTATTTTGCTGTAGCATTCTGTCCTGATCATTCAATACTAGATGCTACATCCGTCAGCATCACAGGCATTTTCTCCATTAGAGAGATCCTGGAATGGTGATGCAATCTCACTGTAGGTTTGTTTAAGGGCATTTTCAAAAACTTCAACAGGCTGTGCTCCTGATACTGCATATTTACCATTCAGTACAAAGAAAGGAACTCCTGTAATTCCGTTATTTTTAGCTTCCTGGATATCCTGATTCACTTCATAATCAAAATCATCTGATGTTAATGCCTGTTTAGCTTCTTCTTTATCTATACCCAACGAATCAGCAAGAGAAACTAAAGTATCTAAATCCCCGACATTTTTGCCTTCAATAAAATGAGCTTTAAATAAAGCCTCTTCCATTTCATTAGCTTTATTATATTTTTTGGATAAATGAAGCAGTTTATGGGCAGGGAAAGTATTGGTGATTAAAGCGGTTTCAAAATTGAAATCAATTCCTGCACTTTTACCCATTTGTGTTACCTGGCTCATCATTTGACTGGCCTGAGCATCTGGAAAACCTTTCTTTTCTCTGAAATAAGCCAAGGTATTTTTTGTTTCTGCAGGATCTAATGTAGGATCCAGCTGAAAACTTTTCCATTCCACCTCTACTTGATCTTTAAAAGGTAATTTTTCAAGAGCTTGTTCAAAATTATTTTTTCCTATATAGCAAAACGGACACATCACATCCGACCAAATTTCTATTTTCATTTTAAGACATTTTAATAGGACAAAGATACGATATAATTATAATGTAACAAAATTTATTACATTTGATGTTTTATAATTTAATCTATGTAATATATTGTTATTCAGCGTCAATAAATATGTGGTGATAAAAATTATGATTTTGATTTTTCTTTGGAGAACATAGCGTTTTTATACTCATTACCCCAGTTTTCAATCGCCGAAATAAGCGGAAGTGTACTTTTACCAATATCCGTTAGTACATAATCGGTACATAGTGGAAAGCCACCACAGGTATCTTTTGTAACAATTCCAAGGTCTATAAGTTCTTTTAACTGCATTTCAATCACTCGTGTACTAGCCTCTGGAATCAGGCGGTATATTTCGCTGGGACGTATGGCTCCTTTACTGATAACATCAATAATGCAGGCTTTCCATTTACCTCCCAGTATCTTCATCGACAGTATTATTCCACTATCATCCTCTTCCGGTATTCTTTTTTCAATCATTTCAGAGTTTCATTTTGCTTTTTAGAAAATATCTATCGTTATTTTAGTCCCAAAATAATGCCAAATTATAGTCCAATTTCCATGGATTATTTATTGCTTCAGATCTTGTACTACTCTTTTGTAAACAGAATTCTAAAAGTTATTTTTTTAATCATACCGACTTTTTATACGGTACCGAATCTTTTTTCGGTTATTGCTTTCAGCAGGGCATTGTCATAATTTTGCTTTATCTAAAAATACAAAAAATGAAAACAAACAAAATTTCAATTATCGGATTAGGACCCATGGGGTACAAAATGGCACAGCTGTATGCAGAAGCAGGATATGAAGTAACAGTGTGGAATCGTACAAAATCCAAGGCAGAAGGGTTAAAAGCAAAGGTGGCTGAATCAGCAACTGAAGCAATGTCGGCAAGCGATATCATCATTATCTGTTTACTGGATAGTGATACTGTACATACGGTATTAGAAAGTATTCAGGATAAATCTTTATTAAAAGATAAGACGATCATCAATTATACTTCAGCAAATCCTGATGATGTAGAAAAAATAGAACAATTACTAAATAGTGACGGAGCTCATTATATTAATGGAGGAATATTAACAAGCCCTGATCATTTAGCTTTGCCTGGTACAACTATTCTTTATGCAGGTAACAAGAATGCTTATGATGCACTTAAAGATGCTATTGCTGTGACGGCCGGGAATCCAAAATATGTAGGTAATAAAGCTGCTGCTTCTCCTGCTGCAGACCTGGCTACTTTAAGTATGGTATATAGTGTTTATATGGGGATGATGTATGGTGCTGCTCTTTGTGAATCTGCAGGGATTAGTTTAGATACATTCAGCGATATATTTTCAACAGCTATTCCGGAGTATATGGATTTCCTGAATGATGAATTGAATGCTGTTAAGAAGAATGATTTTACAGCAACGCAAACCTCAATTTCCAGTAATGTATTAGCGACTCAACGTGTTGCAGATGCTTTGGTTAATGCAGGGCTTACTCCTGATTTTCCTAAAGCGATAGCTCTGTTAATAAAAAATGCAGAACAGAGAGGATATGGAGATGAAGAACTGGCAGCAGTGATTAAAGTGATTCGTCAAAAAAAGTAGATCTTAATTTACAAAAATAAGTCTTCAAATCACGGTTTGAGGATTTATTTTAGTGAATAATAAACTAAGTTTAGTTAATTAAATGTTTCTATTATTCTATCGTTATATCATTTTTGTGAATTTTATAAATCAGTTGTATACCGAACTTTTTTTCGGTTATTGCTTAAGACTTTCAATTATTTTAGATTTGATTGAATTTAAAAATACAATGATATGGAAGTGAACAGAATTTCGGTAATCGGATTAGGACTAATGGGGTACAAAATAGCAGAATTGTATGCGAAAGCAGGATATGATTTAACGGTTTGGAACCGCACAAAATCCAAAGCAGATGGTTTAAAAGCAAAGGTGGCAGAATCATTAAGTGATGCTGTGTTAGCAAGCGATACAATCATTATTTGTGTACTTAATCCGGATGCTGTACATGCTGCATTGGATACCGTTAAGGATAAGTCAATATTCAAAAACAAAACCGTAATCAATTATACTGCAGCGGGTCCTGAAGATGTAGATAAGATAGAAGAAGTTCTGAAGAGTTATGGAGCACATTATCTGAATGGAGTAATTCTGGTGAGTCCTGATCATCTGGCTCAACCGGATACTACTTTTCTTTATTCCGGTGATGAAGATGCATTTAAAGCTTTAAAAGATACCTTTGAGGTAACCGCCGGAAATATTAAATTCTTAAGTACTAAAGCTTCAGTATCTTCTACTTTAGATCTGGCTACCTTAAGTGTTTTCTATGGTGCGTATATAGGGGTACTTAATGGAATTGCACTTTCTGAGGCAGCAGGAGTAAGTTTGGAAGTGTATGGTGATATATTTTCTGCTGCACTACCTGGATTTACTGCACTTTATAAAGATTATGTGATCGCTATTCAAAATGATGATTTTACACCGGTACAAACTTCTGTTTCAGGGAATTTAATAGCTACTCAGCGTATTGCTGATGCTTTGGCCGCCATTGGAGCAGACTCTGGTTTTGCACAAACAATCGCAGGGTTAGTCAAAAAAGCTAATAAAAAAGGCTATGGAGATGAAGAGCTTGCGTCTGTTATTAAAGTAATCCGCTCTAAATAAGAAGAACTCTATGAAAATAAAACGTCTTCAAATCATGATTTGAAGACGTTTTATACTATATGATTGATCTTATAATCTCATCTAAACAGGATCAATTTTTAATCTTTTTGCTTAATGCAATATGGGCAATTAAAGCCAACAAGCCAAATCCTGCTCCTACCAGGCATACTCCCTCCCATTGGGCATAATGCCAGGCAATAGAGGCAAGCCAGGTTCCTAATGATCCACCAATAAAATAACAAACCATATAAACGGTATTGAGCCTGTTGACCGCATTAGTTTTTATCATGAAATAGTTTGTCTGATTCATAATATGGCTGGATTGTACTCCTAAATCAACAAGAATAACTCCAACGACAAGCCCCCAATAGGTTTCTCCGGCAAAATAAGTGAAAGCCCAGCTTCCCAGAACAATCAGTAGTGAATAGGTAATGATTCGGTTCAGATCCATGTATTTTTGAAATTTCCCCACCTTGGCGGCTGCCAGAGCGCCTACAGCCCCTGCTAGTCCAAAACTTCCGACAACCGATGATCCGGCGTTGAAAGGTGGCTTTTCCATATGAAATGCAAGTGTCGTAAATAAAGCACACATCGAACCAAAAGCCATCGCTCCACGAAATGAGGCGAGCTGTAAAACAGGCTGTGTTTTAGCCAGATGAAATACGGAGCGCATCAATTCTTTATAGGTTCCTTTAAAATTAGGAAGAAGATCAGGCAGCATTTTGTACACGGCAATCCAGACTATAATCATAACGCCTGCCGCAATGCCAAACATCGCTCTCCAACCCCATATCTCCCCTACTATTCCGCCAATAAAACGGGACAGAAGAATACCTAATAGCAGACCGGACATAACCAACCCGATATTAGACGATCGTTCTTCATCTGAAGAAAGCTCAGCAGCTATGGGAACAAAAAGCTGAGGAATAACAGAAGTCATTCCAATCAACAGACTGGCTGCATACAGCATCCATAGCTGGGTGGCAAAGGTCATCCATAAAAGGGAACCAAAAACAAGAAACAGATCTATAAGAATCAGTTTTTTACGGAGAAATTTATCTCCTAAAGGAACAATTAGCAATAACCCAAAAGCATAACCTACCTGAGTGAGCACAGAAATTTTACTGGCTGCACTTTCTGAAACATGCAGATCATCTGCAATAAGGGCAAGCAAAGGTTGGTTATAATAGTTGTTGGCTACTACCAATCCTGAAATAATGGCCATCAGCCAGATTACAGTACGGGAAATACCAGGGGAAGAAATCTTCTGCATAGGTAATTTTACTTCAAATTTAATTATAGAATCAATGAGCCGGAATGTATTTCTAATGATTAATAATAAAAATTAAAATTAATCTTTGAATTTAGAGATATCATATGTTTTTTTGAGATATACAAAGGTAATTAATAAATAATATACCATTGGTGTAACTTATTGGTCAAGTTGTTTCTGAAACTCTTCAAAATATCGGGCAAGATGAAGGCCGTCTGCTAAACCATGATGAGCTTCAATAGAAACGGGCAAATACTTTTTTCCTTCACGAACACTGAATCTTCCAAACGTAATTTTGGGAATAGATTCTGTCCTGTCAAAATTAGTAGGATGTAATAAGGCACTGAACGAATTCCATGGAATGGTAGAGTGTCTGATTAGGGCTTTCGTTTTTGTATCCGTGCTTAGCCTTAGTCCTGAGGAGTTGTGTACTGCCTCAATCTCCTTTTGTAATTCAATATTAAAAGTTTCAAAGCTTTCTGAAAAAGGGATATAGGAAAAACCAAAGGTTCCATCCGGTCTTGCAATCGTACTTCCTGCATCAATAACATCAAAGACAACCACCTGGTCATCAATAATTCTCATTTTCAGCTCTTCCACAGCGTTGACAGCCACCATTGACTTATGAAGGTAGTAGGCAAAAAAGGAATAATTATTTGCTTTTACAGTTTCATAAGCTTTGGTACAGTCTACCTCAGTAGTAAACCCAAAATAAGGGCTCGCCATTTTTGAGAAAAAATAAAAATGTTCTTTTCTGTTCCATTGCTCAATGTCGATGATCTTCATTTTATGTATTGCTTATTTTTTTGCAAATTTCAGTAAGTTTTCCGGTTATAAAAAATTGCAGGATAAGAAAGTTGATTTTAGAATGCGTAAATTTGGTAGAGGTTATGAGTTATGAGTTATGAGTTGAGAGTTGAGAGTTGAGAGTTGAGAGTTAGGAACAAAATTACAGATTATCGAATAGAATAAGTCTTTAATCTTTTCTCTTTGTTCTTTCTTCTATTTTCACCACTCTCATTTCATCATTAATACTTTTTACATTAATACATAAAAAAAACATTTCACAAAATATACAACACAAAACAATATGGAATACAGAACATTAGGAAACAGTGATTTAAAAGTTTCAGCGATCACTTTTGGAGCTTGGGCTGCAGGAGGCTGGATGTGGGGAAGCACGGACAGGAAAGAGGCTGTGGAAGCCATTAAAGCGTCTTACGAGGCTGGAGTAACCTCTATTGATACTGCTCCTATTTATGGACAGGGAACCAGTGAAGAGATTGTTGGAGAGGCAATTAAAGAATTCCCGCGTGATCAGGTTCAGATTCTTACCAAATTCGGAATGCGATGGGATCTGGAAAAAGGGGATTTTGCAATGAATAGTTATGATAATGAAGGTAATGCCATAGACATTTATAAGTACGCAGGAAAAGAAAGTATCATCTATGAATGTGAACAGAGCTTAAAAAGATTAGGAACCGACTATATCGATTTATATCAGATTCATTGGCCTGATTCTACCACGCCTATTGTTGAAACGTTTGAAGCTGTTTCCAGATTGATAGAACAAGGAAAGGTGCGTTTTGCGGGGGTATGTAATTATACAGCGTCACAAATGCAGCAGGCTGAAAGGTCAGTTCCTTTGGTATCAAACCAGATTCCTTTCAGTATGGTCAACCGTGGGATTGAAGGAGAAACAGTTCCTTATTGCATCGAACATAACAAATCGATTTTGGCTTACAGCCCATTGGAAAGAGGTTTGCTGACGGGGAAAATTCATCCGGGATACGAATTTAAACATGGAGATCACAGGGCTAATCTGCCTCATTTTCAACCTGAGTTTGTTAAAAAAACAAATGATCTTTTAGACAAAATAAAACCTATTGCTGACAGGCATGATGCCAGTTTGGGACAATTGGTATTAAGGTGGACTATCGAAAGACCCGGAATTACTGTTGCCTTAGCCGGAGCAAGAAATGCAGAACAGGCCGTTCAGAACGCTGAAGCCATTTATATCAAATTAAGTAATGAAGAGCTGAGAACAATTGATGAACTGGTGAATGTTTTTTAGGGATTAGGGATTAGGGATTAGGGATTAGGGATTAGGGATTAGGGACAAAATTACAGATTATCGAATATAGTAAGTCTTTCTTCTCTACCCTCATTTCATCATTAATACTTTTTACATGAATACGCCAGTACATTCATAAATACATTTTACAACAAAATACAAAATAAAAACATGGAACAGGAAAAATTAGGATTTATAGGATTGGGGAATATGGGACACCCTATGGCCAAAAACTTAGAAAAGGCAGGGTTTCCGCTTTCTGTATATAACAGGACGATTGAGAAAGCTGAGGATTTCAAGGCAAAATCAGCAGTATTCAATACTGTTTCAGAATTGGTTAAAAACAGTGATGTTATTTTTACCATGCTGACTAATGATGCAGCTGTAAGAGCAGTGTATGAAGAAATTTTCTCTACAGATATTCATGGAAAATTGTTTGTCGATATGAGTACGATTTCTCCTGAAGCAAGCAATGATATTGCCTCTGCTGTTAAAATAAAAGAAGCAGAATTTATTGATGCTCCTGTAGCAGGAAGTACGAAACCAGCAGCAGAAGGAACACTGATCATTATGGTAGGTGGTGAAGAAAAAGATCTTCAGCGGGCAGAACCATATTTAGAAAAGATGGGAAAGACCATTAAACACCTGGGAGGAAACGGTAAAGGAATTGCAGCTAAGTTATCCGTTAATTATTTTATTTCAACGCTTTATCAGGGGCTGGCTGAAACGATACTATTTTCAGATAAACTAGGTATCGAACGAAAGGAGATGCTTGACATCATTAATGAAAGTGCCAGCGGAAGCGGAGCTACAAAAGTAAAAACACCTTTATTAGTTAATAATGAATATGAACCTGCCTTTGCTTTGGACCTGATGTTGAAAGATATTCTTTTGGCTAATAAGGCGGGAGCAGATTATCCTCTATCCAAGACTTTGATAGAAACCTATCAGGCTGCCCATGATGCAGGACTTGGAAACGATGATGTCATTGGGATTATCAATTACCTGAAAAAATAATATCATATGGATACAGATACGGCAATTTTCAAAGGAGACCTCTGGACTGCTAAGAAAGTGGGAACTACCTATATCGTTAGTGTAAAAAATAAATCCAGTATTCTGGAGGCATTGACTGATTTTGTAAAAAACCAGAAAATCCAGTCCGGTGAAGTAACGGGAATCGGAGCGGTAAGCGAGGCAACACTGCGTTTTTTTCAACCGTCAACAAAACAATATGTAGATAAAACTTTCCATGAACAAATGGAAGTATCCAATATCTCAGGAAATGTTTCACAGGCAGAGGGGCAACCACTACTCCATTTGCATATTACTTTGGGCAGAGAAGACTATACCCCTTTGGCAGGACATCTTTTAGATGCTAAAATACGAGGTGCCGGAGAATTTATTTTCTATCCGTTAGATGCGAAGATGATCAAAGCTAAAGATGAAGAGGCCGGCATTAATTTATATGATTTTAAAAAATAGAAATTAATTTAAACTCTACAATCAAAAAGGCTTGCTTATTAATAATAAAGCAAGCCTTTTAATATATATTAAGTACTAATAGCTATAATAGAATATCTTGTATCAATACACTCTATTTTTCATTCGCCTTATCAATACAATCCTTACAATAAGCAGACTTCCATAGATCATACCGCTGGGCTTGTATTTTGAGTCGTTTGCTAAAATCTTCAAAATTTTTATGTTCAGGCTGAGACCATAATACTTCACTGATTGCTGAAAGCCGCGGGAAAATCATATACTCCACTTTTTTGGGCGTTGACATATATTCCGTCCATACATTGGCCTGACCACCAATAATATATTTTTGTTCTTCAACACTTAGGTTAAGCTCTTTTGAAAGAGGTTCATAGCCATACACTTTTTCCAAAGGCAGAAAGCCTCCAATGACTAAAGAATCCTCATTCTTTTTCTGAGCATAATCAAGATAAGCATAGGTTGTAGGTGTCATAATAACTTTATGCTGTTTTTTGGCTGCTTCAACTCCTCCTTTTTCTCCTCTCCAACTCATCACCGTGGCATTTGGAGCTAATCCACCTTCCAGTATTTCATCCCAGCCAATGATTTCTCTACCTTTAGAATTCAGGTGCTTTTCTATACGCTGGATAAAGTAACTCTGCAATTCGTGTTCGTCCTTGAGATTCTTTTCCTTGATGAGTTTTTGACAAAAATCTGAACGTTTCCAGAAATCTTTAGGGCATTCATCACCTCCAATATGGATATATTTTGATGGAAAAAGTGATATTACTTCATCCAAAACGTTTTCTAAAAAGCCAAAAGTATACTCACTAGGACAAAATACATCTTTATAGACGCCCCATGCCTGAACGACCTGCTTACCCTCTTTTGATGGGCCCCACGGAATATCCTGTTTAATGGTAGAATAGGTTGATTCTTGAGGAAAACAACTCAGTTCAGGATAGGCAGCAATAGCAGCAGAGGCATGCCCCGGCATTTCAATTTCAGGAATAACGGTGATATAACGATCAGCAGCATATTGTACAATTTCTTTTACTTGTTCCTGAGTATAATATCCACAATTGCGCTGGTTATCGGAAGCTTTCCCGGGGTGATGACCTATAATAGTAGCGTCTCTGCAGCCCCCAACCTGAGTGAGTTTAGGGTATTTTTTAATTTCGATCCTCCAGCCCTGATCATCTGTGAGATGCCAATGAAATGTATTCATTTTATGAAGTGCAATGAAATCAATATATTTCTTTATAAAATCTATGCTGAAAAAGTGGCGGCTCACATCTAACATTAACCCACGATAGGAAAAGCGAGGGGCATCTGAAATCTCTACTTGCGGAACGTTCAATACCTTTGAAGCCTGTACAGGTAATAGCTGTATCAGGGATTGAATGCCATAAAAAACGCCCGTCTTATCATTTCCGGTAATAACTATCCGATCGTTTTCTACTTTTAATTGGTAGGTACCTTCTACAGATTCTTTTACAGCTTTTTCCTGCAGGAGTATGATGTTTTTGCTTTGTGATTTTTTGGCCGTACCTAATGAAAAGCCATAGTATTCTTTCAAGTAACTGTTTAAAAAGGCTGCAGATTTAGATAGTTCTCCAGATTCTGTCACTATTTTCGTTTCAGGAGTTATCCTGAAAGTTCCTGTCTTAACGTCTAGTTTTTCGGGTTGAGGAATAATACTTACCTGTTGAGCAGAAAGTGTCGCCAGGTTTATCCATACCAACATGAGAATGATTAAATTTTTTTTCATAAGTTACGTTTGATATTTTATTAAAAATAAAATATTTTTTCCAAAAGTCAGTCAACAGTGAAGTATTATTTGTTCTTTTTTTATGATCTTTTGAAAAATATTCTTTCTTATTTGTCTGAAATATAAATGATGGTGCCGTTTTTAATTTTTCAATAGCTGTTCAACTTCCAATCTCTTCAATCTAGACAAATTCTTTGTATATTTATGAGAGCCTTATTACCCAATATTAACTTTCCATCGGTAAAAAGGAATTGAAAGGATGTCAAAAATTACGATAAAACAAATTGCAGAAACTTTAGGACTCTCTGTGTCTTCAATTTCTAAAGCTTTAAATGACAGCTATGAAATCAGTGAAGAAACAAAAAAGAGAGTTCGGGACTATGCGAAAGAGCATAATTATAAACCCAATCGTTTAGCCAAAAGTTTAAAAGGAGGTCATTCCAATACTATTGGTGTTGTCGTGTGCTCCATTAATAATATTTTTGTTTCTCAGATTTTGGATGGCATACAAAAGGCTTCTTATGAAACCGAATATGATATCATTGTCATGCAAAGCCATGAAAATATAGAAAATGAAAAGTCATGTATTGAAGCATTATTGAATAAAGGAGTGGATGGTATTTTACTGGCTCCGGTCAGTGAAACCTCAAACACAGAATATCTATGCAAAATTAACTCTGAAATTTGTCCTATTGTTTTGTTTGATCGTTTTAATCCTTCCCTAGATACTATAAAAGTGGGCGTCAATGAATATAAAGGAGCGCTGCAGGCGACACAACATCTCATCAGAATTAACCGAAAGAAAATATTATTTATTACAGGGAGCCAATTTGGAGAAAATAACCCAAGGATTCAAGGGTATAAAAAAGCATTAAAAACGCTGGATATTCCTTTTAACAATAAATTGATGCTCGCTTGCAACCTTGAAAATAATGAAATTCTGAACAGGCAAATCTCAGAAGCTATTACGGAGTTATTAAAATCAAAAGTAAAACCTAATGCCATATTTGGAGCTACCGGTGTGATTAGCATACAGGTACTTGGAATTTTAGCTCAGATGAAAATAAAAGTACCCGATGAAATAGCAGTTATTGGATTCTCAAATTTTGATATGCCTTTTGCGCTCAATCCTCCTTTATCAAGTATACGTCAACCCACACAAGAAATTGGTTTTATGGCCCTTACCAAGCTTGTTGATTTGCTCAACATGGAAAAGCACAAAAGACAAAGAGCTTGTGAAACTATTTTGCTGGATACAACGATCGATTTTCGTAAATCTACGGACTTGTAATTTCTTCTAGCCGGATAATTTTTGTTTTCGGAACCAGTAATTTCATAATGGTCCAGGCGATAATGTAAGCAACGGCACAAGCTGAAAAGACCAGAGTATATCCAAAATTAGCATCTCCAATCAGTTTATAATAATCAAAGATTTTGCCCACGAAGAAAGAAACGAGTGCTCCACCCATTGCTCCTGCCATTCCCCCAATTCCCGTGACACTGGCCGTGGCTGCTTTGGGAAACATATCTGAAACGGTAGTATATACATTGGCAGACCAGGCTTGATGTGCTGAAGCTGCCAACCCAATTAAAATTACCGGAAACCAATACGAAATTCCGGATAAAGGCTGAACTAAAAAAAGAACGATCAACGGGATTAATGAAATATAGAACATGGCGCGCATGCGTCCCTCATACGGAGAAAGTCCTTTATTAATAAAATGTATGGGAAGCCATCCTCCGCAAATGCTTCCAACCATAGTCATGGTATATAATACGCTTAGAGGAAGCATCATCTCTGCTGAGGAAAGATTAAACTGCTTGTGAAGGTAAGACGGTAACCAAAATAAGAAAAACCACCATACTCCATCGGTTAAAAATTTCGCCAGTGAATAAGACCAGGTTTGATTAAATGTCAGGAGTTTTAGCCATGAAATCTTATACTTTTTTGTCTCTTCAATGGGGAGGTCAGAAGCTGAATCTGCCAGAATGTACTTGAGTTCTTCTGATGATAATCTTTTTTGCTTTTCCGGTGTATCATAAAAAATAAGCCATAAGATTAACCAGAAAAATCCCAGAGAGCCAATGATGATAAAAGCACTTTGCCAACCATAATAATGGGCTAGTAAAGGAACCGTAAGTGGTGCAAGAATAGCCCCGATATTGGAACCCGAATTAAATATTCCGGTAGCCAAAGCACGTTCTTTTTTTGGAAAATATTCTGCCGTTGCTTTAATAGCTGCAGGGAAATTAGCAGATTCTCCCATACCAAGAACTAAACGTGCTATAATAAAGCCTGTCACAGAAATAGAAAGTCCGCCCAGTCCGATGAATCCTAATATTTGTACTGCAACTTCTCCCATTGGGATGGCGAATGCATGAATAATAGCACCGACAGACCAGATAATCAAAGCAATAGCATACCCCTTTTTTGTTCCTAATTTATCGACAAATCTTCCTGCCAATAGCATGAAAAAAGCATAAGACAGCTGAAAAATAGCGGTAATGGTTCCATAATCAGAATTGGACCAATTAAATTTTTCTTCCAGAATAGGATGAAGCAAACTTAAAACCTGCCGGTCAAGATAGTTGATCGTTGTTCCGAAAAAAAGTAATGCACAAATCACCCATCTGTAGTTCCCTATCCTATTGTTTTCCATGGTTTTTACAGATTAAAATAATGTTTAGCATTTCGATAGCAAATGTCTTCGATGATAGATCCGATAAAAGGAACATCATATGGGATATATCCTTTTTTAATATCATTCGCCAGGAGATTACAAAGAAGTCTGCGGAAATACTCATGTCGGGAATAGGAAACAAATGACCTTGAATCGGTAAGCATTCCTATGAAAGTACTGAGCAAACCTACATTCGAAAGTTCATTCAGTTGTTGCATCATTCCATCGAGATGGTCCGAAAACCACCATGCAGATCCAAACTGTATTTTTCCTTTAATGCTGTTCCCTTGAAAATTACCTGTCATTGCTGCAAACAAAGCATTATCAGACGGATTAAGATTGTAAATAATGGTTTTAGCCAGTCTTTCCTGAATATCCATATGGCTTAGAAAAAAGGAAAGCTGCTGAGCCTGAGCATAGTCTCCAATGGAGTCATACCCTTTATCAGTGCCCAAAACCTTAGCCTTATAAATATTTCCGTTACGAAGGGCACCAAGATGGAATTGCTGTACCCATCCTTTGTCATGATATAACTTACATAGTTCTGTGAGAACATAGAATGTGAAACTTGTATGAATTTTTTTGGCTTGAGTATCATCACCCTGCAATACCTCTTGAAAAACCTGATCGACCTCTTCTATTGTAAAATGATGGGGCACTGGCATAGAAGGAAAGCTATGGTCGGATGAAACACAACCTGCCAGATGAAAATAATCAATTCTTTTTTCAAGTGCGGCTATTAATGATTCAAAATTATGAATGCTTACTTTGCTAACCAATTCCAATTGCTTAATATAGCTTCTGTAACGATCTCCAAAGTCGATCGCAAAAACTTTATCCGGGCGGAAAGAAGGAAGTACATTAACGCTGTATCCTTCTTCTTTTAGTTTTTGGTGATCTTCTAGCGAGTCGATAGGATCATCAGTCGTTCCCTGCATTTTCACATTAAAATGCTGTACAATAGCTCTTGGCTTAAATGTTTCGCCCTGTAATTGTTCTAATGTCTGATCATAGATTCGATCTGCAGTATCCGGATTGAGTAATTCTTTGATTCCAAAAGGATTTTTAAGCTCCATATGAGTCCAGTGAAACAAAGGGTTTCTTACGGTATACGGAACAACTTCTGCCCACTTTCTAAACTTTTCTCTGGGACTGGCTTCCCCGGTAATGAAATGTTCTTCAACACCAAAAGCCCTCATAGCCCGCCATTTATAATGATCTCCCCGAAGCCAGAGCTCAGTTATGTTTTCAAATGGTTGATTTTCAGCTAAAATATGAGGCGATAAATGAGAATGATAATCGATAATAGGTTGCGGAGCAGCAAAATTAAAATAGAGTGTTTCCGCTAAATATGATTCTAAAATAAAATTATTTTGTAAGAAGTATTCCATATAAATAATGTTGATTATAGGCCTAAAATACCAAGTTCGAGTCCGCGTAATTCTGCCAATCCACGCAATCTGCCAATCGCGGAATAGCCGGGATTGGTTGTTTTATTCATATCGTCCATCATTTGATGTCCGTGATCAGGTCTGAATGGGATCGGGGTATTTCTTTTTTGATTTTCAATAGTAATCGCCTTCATAATCCTGTACATATTTACATCACCATCCAAATGATCTGCTTCGTAAAAACTTCCGATATCATCCTTTTTGACATTACGGAGATGTATAAAATTCACTCGGTTTTTGACCAGATCAAAAAGCTCGAGAATATTGTTTTGTGGGCTTGCAGCCAATGATCCGGTACAGAAGCAGATGCCATTAAACTCTTCTTTTACAGCATCTAACAGATATTCAAAATCTTTTTTATGACTCAAGATTCTTGGCAAACCCAGAATGGAGTAAGGCGGATCATCAGGATGAATGGTCATTTTTATTCCCTCAGCTATACAAACAGGAGCAATGAATTCCAGGAAATATTTTAAATTGGATCGTAATCCTTCCGTTCCGATATTTCTGTACACCGCTATATTTTGTTTAAGATGGTCCAGGGTGATATTATGTTCTCCCGGAATTCCCATTAAAATAGTATCAGAAAGAAGTTGAGTTTGTTCGGCGGTAATGCTCTTCTTTTTATCCTCTACTGCTCTTAAGATCGTATCTGAATAATCGCTGCTGGCGCTCTCCCTTTGCAATATGTAAATATCAAAATAGGCAAGATCGATCCAATTGAAGTATAAGGCCTTCGATCCATCTTTCATCTCCAAATCCAATTGTGTTCTTGTCCAATCCAAAACCGGCATAAAATTATAGCAAACAGTTTTGATACCGCAAGCACTTAAGTTGATTAGTGTTTCACAATAGTTTTTCAGATATTGTTCTGAATCTGCTGAACGGGTTTTTATGGCTTCATGGACAGGTACGCTTTCAACAACAGACCAGCTTAGCCCAGCGGATGCTATCATTTTTTTTCTTAGAATGATTTCCTCTTGGGTCCATACTTCACCATGGGGAATATGATGTAATGCCGTTACAATTCCTGTTGCACCGGTTTGCTTTACATCTTCTAAGGATACCGGATCTTGTGGACCGTACCACCTCCAGGTTTGTTCCAGTTTATTCATAGTTTTCATTGTATTTTAAATACCGCTCCAGGCACTGAATCCACCATCCACAAATATGGTTTCTCCATTGACAAATGCTGATGCATTGCTTAGCAGATAAACCAGTGTTCCTTGTAGTTCTGTAGGATGTCCAAGCCTTGAGAAAGGCGTATGATCAATAAATTTTTGGGCTCTTAAAGTATAGTTTCCGCTATCATCCATAAGAAGGTTTTTGTTTTGTGCAGTTAGGAATACACCAGGAGCAATAGCGTTCATTCTTACATGATCTCCATAACGGAGTGATAACTCTGTTGCCATCCATTTCGTATACCCTTCAATACCATTTTTGGCAATAGTATATCCCAACACACGGGTCAAAGAACGGTCTGCAGCTAAAGAAGAAATGTTGACAATAGACCCCTTTCCTTGTTCTGCGATCACCTGACCCAAAATATGAGTGGGAATCATAGTACCATAAAGATTGAGTTCAATTGCTTTTTTAATACTATTCATATCTAAAGAAAATAAATCTTGTTCAGGTCCTAATGTTGAACCTGTGATATTTCCGCCTGCAGCATTAACCAATCCGTCTATTGTCCCGAATTTTGCTAAAATTTCCTCTTTGGCTCTTAGCATATCTTCTTCATTTAAAACATTTCCTATGACGATCAACGCTTCAGAACCTAAATTTTCTGCTAATGCTTTACGTTCATTTGCTTTCTCTTCAGATTGCCCCATGATAACCACTTTGGCACCGGCTTCTGCTACTGCAGAAACAAAAGCTTCTCCCAAAATTCCTGTGGCTCCTGTGATCACGATAACCTGATCTTTTAATGAAAATTCATTTAATATTCCCATCGGCTAATGTATTATGTACAAGTTGTAATATTAAATACAAATTTTTATTTCAGTCGTATTTTTTTTAATTACCTACTAAAACGTATTCGTAACTTTTTGTTCATATATTTTTAATTAGCGTTAGAGATCTCTATTTTTAATTCATAAATATTTGAATTTTTATGCACAGAGTACTTTCATTTGGAGAACTACTTTTAAGATTTGAAACCTATACCAACCCGAAAGAATTTGAAGGTCCTACTGATTTATTTAAGATGTATCCGGGAGGATCAGAAGCCAATGTTGCTGTTACATTAGCTGCTTTGAACATTCCGGTTTCTTATTTTACAGTAGTTCCTGATCATGGAATGGCGAAGGATGTTTTGGAGGAATTAAAAAACAGAGGAATTGATACTTCCAGAGTTTTGTTAGAAGGAGATCGGATCGGTTTATATTTCCTACAAGGAAGCAATGGTCTGACGACGGGCAACGTAGTTTATGACCGGAAGTTTTCTTCATTTTATAATATGGATGAGAGTTCCATAGATTGGGATCAATTGTTTGAAGGACATACCTGGTTTCATTGGACCGCCATAACACCTGCTCTATCGGAAAGATGGATGTGCCTGATGAAAAAAGTTCTAGAAGAAGCTCGAAAAAGAAGCTTGTTTATTTCAGTGGACCTTAATTACCGCAGCAGATTATGGGATTTTGGAATAGCGCCGCGGCAGGTAATGCCCGAATTGGTGTCATTTTGTGATTTGATCATGGGAAACATTTGGGCATCTCATATAATGTTGGGAACTCCTATACAAGAAGACTTTAACAGGAATACTTCTAAGCAAGAGTATCATACTTTCGCTGAAAAAATAAGCCAGGAACTCTTTCATCAATTTCCACAATGCAATCATATCGCCCATACGTTTAGATTTATGGACGATCCAAAGCATAATTTGCTTTATGGAACCTATCATACGCGCGACGGAAGCTGGATTTCCGGGACGCATGAAACAAAGGAACTAATAGACCGGATTGGAAGTGGAGACGCCTTTATGGGTGGATTGATTGCCGGCCTTTGTAAAGGCTATGGCTCCCAGGAAATAATAGAGTCTGCTACGGCTTCAGGATTCCGTAAATTATTTGTTGCCGGTGATTTTCATGAGTAATCAATTCAGGCTAAAAAAATAAGATTAAAGGATTAGAAGTAGGAAGATGGATGTTGGAAGTTAATATTGGGCGGATAATTTTTTGTAGTTAGTGTAAAACTTGATTAAGCAGACTTTAAAAAATTAATAAAACCGAGTTATTATTGTTCTTTCAGACCTCGATAACCCTCCTCAATCCTGAACCAGATTAAATAATATTATAATAAATTAAATATGGATGCTATTATAAAAACCATCGAGACCTACCCTATTATTCCTATATACTACCATGATGATCCGGGAAAATGTATTGAAGCTCTGGAGAGATCCTATCTCGCCGGAATCCGGGTTTTTGAATTTGTCAACCGTGGAGAAAAATCCCAAGAAAACTTTAAGAAATTAATAGATTACCGCAATACCTACGCAAAGGAAATGATTCTTGGGATCGGTACTATTATGTCGAAGGTTCAGGCAGGAGCTTTCATTGGATTAGATGCAGATTTCCTGGTGAGTCCTGTCGTACTTCCAGAAATCGCGATGGTTGCCGAAGCCCATAATAAAATCTGGATTCCCGGAGCAATGACACCAACCGAAATTGCCTTAGGCTCAAATCTTGGAGCAAAGATGATCAAAATATTTCCGGCCAGTGTAGTAGGAACCTCTTTTCTAAAAGGAATTAAACCTTTATTTCCCCATTTGAAATTTATGGTTACCGGCGGAATAGCATCTGAAGCTGAAGTGATTAAAAATTGGTTGACTGCAGGAGCTTCGGCCGTAGGGTTAGGTGAAGCTTTATTGAAGCAATTACAAAATCCTGAAGAATTTCATAAGCTTATTAGTCAATTCATCCTATAAAATGATTAAGCTGATTAGGGTCTCTGATTATAGTATAAAAAAACACAGAAAATTGTATGAGAAAACTAATTTTAGCCTTTTTTATCGCATTCCTCTTTCATGATTTAGAAGGACAACAAATGTTGCGTTTAACTCAAAATTGGGAATACCTTAAAGGTGATTTGGGAGGAATTTATGAAGCTGTCAGACCTGTAAAGGCAGGAACTCCGGAAACCGTCCCTATATGGAAAAACGTAACTCTACCCCATTCTTTCAATGCAACAGATGCTGTAGATCCTGATGTCAATTATTATCAAGGACCAGGATGGTACCGGACGCAGCTTACGATCGATAATCCATATAAAAACGGGCGAACTCTCCTTCACTTTGAAGGAGCCGGTCAAAAAACCCAGGTCTATATATATGATATGAAAGTAGCAGAGCATGTAGGAGGTTACGATGAATGGATCGCGGATATTACTGAAGCTGTAGAAGCTTTTCGTAAAAGCCCCGTATTCCAAAAGCAATTTAAAGGTAGAATTCCTGTAGAAATCCGTTGTGATAACTCCAGGGATTTGGAAATGATCCCTTCCAATCTTTCTGACTTTAATATCTATGGTGGTTTATACCGTTACCTGAACCTGGTGTATGTTCCTCAGGTTTCAGCAGAAAGAGTTTCCGCTCTAGCAAGTGTTGATGCCAAGGGAGCACAAGGAAAATTAAAGATTGGTACCAAACTATTGAACCCTGATGGAATAGATACTATTTTAGTTAAAATTGAAATTAAAGATGCACAAGGAAAGCTTATTAACAGCTGGAATAAAGAGGTAAAAGCATTTTATGGGAACAAAGACCTCTGGGAAACGACGATAAAGAATCCTAAATTGTGGTCCCCGGAAAATCCTAATCTCTATACCATAGAAACCAAGATTACAGCTAAAGGTGAAACGGCAATTCATCAAGAAAAAATAGGATTCAGAAACTTTGAATTCGTTAAAAAAGGGCCTTTTCTACTGAACGGCAAAAGACTACTACTAAGGGGTACCCACCGCCATGAAGACCATGCGGGGGTAGCAGCAGCAATGACAGAGGATCAGATTCGGGAGGAAATGATACTGATGAAAAATATGGGGGTTAACTTTATCCGCCTTGGTCATTATCAGCAATCCAGAATCATATTGGAACTTTGCGACAGCTTAGGAATTCTCGTTTGGGAAGAAATTCCATGGTGCAGAGGTGGCTTAGGTGGAGAATCCTATAAAAACCAGGCGAGAACTATGCTGACCAACATGATAGAACAACACGATAACCATCCCTCCATTATTATCTGGGGAATGGGAAATGAAAACGACTGGCCGGGAGATTTCAATGAATTTAATCAGCATAAGATCAGAGAATTCATGAAAGAATTGAATGACCTTTCTCATCACCTGGATCCATCCAGAAAAACAGCGATCAGAAGGTGTGACTTCTGTAAAGATATTGTAGATATTTATTCTCCATCCATTTGGGCGGGATGGTATCGTGGGGTTTATACAGAATACAAAGAGGCTTCGAGGCAGGAGTTTGAAAAAGTAGATCGTTTCCTTCATGCAGAATGGGGCGGCGATAACCATGCAGGAAGACATTCTGAAAATCCAGACAATGCTTTAAGTAAGATAAAAATGGGTAAAGGAACAGATGAAAGAGCGGGTGACGCTTCTTTATTCGGTGGTAGTGCCAGAGTTTCCAAAGATGGAGATTGGAGTGAAAGTTATATGGTTAACCTGATCGATTGGCATTTAAAGGAGCAGGAAACGATGCCATGGTTAACCGGTGCTGCGTATTGGCCTTTTAAAGATTTCTCTACGCCGGTACGTCCGGACAATC
Source organism: Chryseobacterium piperi (assembly GCF_002285635.2). NCBI lineage: Bacteria > Pseudomonadati > Bacteroidota > Flavobacteriia > Flavobacteriales > Weeksellaceae > Chryseobacterium > Chryseobacterium piperi. The sequence continues at coordinate 980,423 of NZ_CP023049.2, forward strand.
CTATTCCTTATGTGAATCAGAAGGGTGTGATTGAAAGAGATTTCACTAAGAAGGAAGCGTATTATGTATTTCAGTCTTACTGGACCAAAGAACCGATGGTCCATATCTATGGACATTCATGGCCGGTAAGATGGGGTGACGTAGATGAACAGAAAATGATAAAAGTATACGCTAACCTTGATGAAGTTGAGCTCTTTCTGAATGGCAAAAGTCTGGGCAAAAAGAAACGTAATTCTCAAGATTTTCCTGCAGCAGGTTTAAGATGGATAGCCCCCTTCGTACAAGGTAACAATACCATCAAAGCAATAGGAAAGAAAGATGGTAAGTTATTGAGTGATGAGATTATCCAAGAATATCAGACTGCAAAGTGGGATCAGCCGGCTAAGATGATTTTAGAAAAAGTATCTGAAAAAGATGATATCACTCTGATCCGGGTAAGAATTCTAGATAAAAACAATATTTTGTGTCTGGATGCTAAAAATATAGTGACTTTCGGTTTGACTGGAGATGGTGAGCTTATCGATGATTTGGGAACTGCCCGTGGTTCGCGTAAAGTACAGGCAGGAAATGGAAGAGCAGAAATCAGCATTAAACTGAATAAAGGAAAAAGCGTAGCGAGTGTAAAAGCTGATGGCCTTGCTTCCGCATTTATTGAACTTTAAATATGTAAAATGAAATTGATCCGATGTTTAATTTTAGGAGTTCTCTCCATTTGTGGTAATGCATATGCTCAAAGTAATGACCCTCTGAGATTATGGTATGATCGACCTGCTACAGTATGGGAGGAGGCTCTCCCTTTAGGAAATGGTAAAACCGGGGCAATGGTATATGGTCGTGTAGGCAGAGAACGTATTGCTTTAAACGATAATACCCTATGGTCGGGTTTTCCTTCTGATGGAAATAACCCGGATGGTCCCAAAATACTTCCTCAGGTAAGAACAGCAATTGATGAAGAACAATATGATCGGGCAGCTATGCTATGGAAGAAGATGCAAGGCCCCTATTCGGCCAGATATCTTTCTCTTGGAGAGCTGTTTCTTAAATTTAACCATTTAGATACCATTCCTGAGCATTATCAAAGGGAGCTAAATCTTCAAAATGCTATTTCTACTGTAAGATATAGTTTAAACGGGATCAGCTATAAAAGAGAAATATTGACCAGCTTCCCCGGGAAAGCATTAATAATGAGAATTACAGCAGACAAGCCGGGCTCGATTAGCTTTACTGCAGGTCTGTTGAGTAAACTTCGTTTTCAAACGAAAGTCTCCGGTACAAACGAACTGACCCTGAAAGGAAAAGCTCCAAAGTTTGTAGCCAACAGGAGTTATGAACCTGAGCAAATCATATATGATGAAAAAGAAGGAATGACGTTTCAAATTTGCCTTAAAATTAAAAATGAAGGCGGCTCCCTTACTGAAAGCGAAAATCAGCTTACGGTTAAAAATGCCAATGCTGTTACCATCTATTTAACCGAAGCGACAAGTTTCAATGGATTTGATAAATCTCCGGGATTAGAGGGAAAGGATCCGGCTATAGAGTCTCAAGACTATATGAATCAGGTCTTTTCTCAAAGTTTTGAAAAACTAAAAACACAACACATCAATGATTATCAGGAGCTATTTAATCGGGTGAAGTTTAATCTTTCGTCGAATCCTGCTGCAGAAAAACAAACAACAGACAAGCGTTTGAAACAATATGCAAAAGATAAAAATGATCAGGGATTACAGGTGCTATACTATCAGTTTGGCAGATATCTGATGATTGCTTCCTCTCGTCCAGGGTCAAGACCATCTAACCTTCAAGGGATCTGGAATGACCATATACAACCACCATGGGGAAGTAATTACACCATTAATATTAACACAGAAATGAACTATTGGCCAGCTGAGAACACCAACCTCTCTGAATGTCATCTTCCTTTATTAGATTTTATAAAAGAGCTATCAGTGAATGGCGCCAGGACAGCAAAAGTGAATTATAATATAGATAAAGGCTGGGTAGCCCATCACAACTCCGATCTTTGGGCCAAGACTTCCCCTGCAGGAAATTATGATACTGATAAGACATACTACCCTGCTGCCTTTTCTTGGCAAATGGGTGGTGCATGGCTAAGTCTGCATTTATTTGAACATTATCAGTTTAATCGCGATCAACAATTTTTAAAAGATACGGCCTACCCTTTAATGAAAGGTGCTGCTATCTTTATGCTACAGTGGCTGGTGAAAGATAGAAAAAGTGGATATCTGGTAACCAACCCTTCGACTTCTCCTGAAAATCTGATTAAGATCGACGGAAAAGAATACGCTTTATCTATGGCTTCAACCATGGACATGTCTATTCTAAGGGAACTCTTTACTGCTTTAATTCAAAGTGCAGAAATTCTTAAAACAGACCTGGCATTTAGAGGAGAGTTAATCACAGCACGGGAGAAACTATATCCTTTTCAGATAGGTCAGTACGGACAACTTCAGGAATGGTACCGGGATTGGGATGATCCAAAGGATAAGCACCGTCATATTTCTCACTTGTTCAGCTTATTCCCGGGAAATCAAATCTCTGTTTTTAAAACTCCCGAACTGGCGAGTGCTGCAAAACAAAGCCTCATTTACAGAGGAGATGTGAGTACAGGATGGTCTATGGCATGGAAAATCAATTGGTGGGCAAGATTACAAGATGGCAACCATGCTTATAAAATACTGGAAGATGCCTTCACCTATGTTGATCCTACATTATCTAAAACACAAGGACGTGGTGGAACTTATCCCAATCTCTTTGATGCTCATCCCCCATTTCAGATTGATGGTAATTTCGGCGCAACTGCAGGAATTACAGAAATGTTATTACAAAGTCATGATGACATGATCAGTTTATTACCGGCATTGCCGCAAGCCTGGAAAGAAGGTCATATTAATGGTATCAAAGCCAGAGGAAATTTTATATTAGATATTGCCTGGAAAGAAGGAAAGCTAAGCTCTGCCTTCATAAAATCAGAAGCAGGAGAAACTTGCAGGCTCAGAACTTTGCAGCGGGTTAAAGTGGTCGAGGTAAAAACAGGTGAAGGCACCTATGAAAAGGGAAAGGTATTATTACAGAAAGACTGGACTCCACCTTATCAGAACCATCCAAAATCTGCATTACAGAAACTTGATATAGAGCCCGGGTATATATTGGATTTCAAAACAGAGAAAGGAAAAACCTATCAGATTATAGTTTTGTAAGTACTGTATTGAGAGATTCATAATAAAGTTGATCCTTACTTTACAAAGCTTTATTTAAACCAGCATAAAGCGCTGGGAACCCCACAAAGTTGTCAATAAATTAATACCTACTCGATAATTAGGCTGAGTAGAAGCCTTTTTATGTAAACTATTTGGGTTTAAAAAGGTTATTCTCCTTTATTTTATTTTCGAAAAATGATATTTGATACACTGTTAATATTTCATTAATAATTCTGTAATAATAGTAAATACGGGTTAAAGTATCTGATCATGAATACTATAACGTTTTCGTGAAAATATTTTTCAATTATTATTAATAACATACTGGTATTGAATTTATTATGCATGATTTTGTATTCTGGGATAACAATACAGGTAGTGGGAATTACTCTATAAAATAATAACGGATACAATAATTTGTATTATTGATAATTAACACTTCTTTTAAGAAGTAATAAACCAATGTATCATGAAAAAAAATGTATTTTTTACAATTTCGTTGTTGTTTTTACTAGCTGGAGATCATGTTTTATTTGCCGCAAATAATTCGACAAATAGTATCGATAACCCAAGCATAACAAATCCGGCTGTTTATAGTAATATAATTGAACTGCAACAGGTTCCGAGTACAGAGACGGAAATAAAAAGGCTGAGACAGGTACAGAAAAAATTTGATCATATTGTTACAGGTTTTTATCTTCCGGCAGGAAAAACACTAAAGCTCAATGTTGAAATTCTGACTCCGGCTTTGGATAACCGTATGCCGACTGTGGTTATCGGAACGAGAGTCAAAAATGGCTCGAATGTAAAAGAAATAGCTTTACAATCAGGAGAAAATATCATTTCTTCTAACCAACATTCCGGTGGAATTATTTACCTCAGGTATATTGCCAATAATGACAATGCTACAGGAAAAGCCAGAATTACTTTTGCACAAACCGGAAGCGAACATGTAAGACATCCGTATTATATTTTAGGAAGTACTACCACCGATGAGTTTAAGCAACAAGTAGCCAACTATGCTTATACAGAGGTGATATTTGCCAATAAAAATGCAATTGTGGTTGTGAATAAAGCCAGTGCAGAAAAATACTCTTTTACCAATTATAACAATAGACCTCACAATATAGATGAATGGCTGAAAGGGATAGAGAAAATATTCGATGCACAGAGAGATATAAGCGGAGTCAGTGCAAACGATCCTAATCCGCTCCATAAGCCTATGAATATCAATCATAGAAACTTGATGGTGGAAGCTACCACTGGCTATATGTTTGCCACAGATTACGGATCCGGCTACAATGGTAATAATGATGGGGCTATGCAAAGATTGTTGACTCAATATCATATAGAAAATAATCCTTGGGGAATTTCTCACGAGTTAGGGCACCAGAATCAACAGAGTGCTTACAAACCCGGAGAGTATACAGAAACTACCGTCAATTTTTATTCTATGGCGGTGATGAGAAGTCTCTTTGGTGCCAATTGGCAAAAATGGGATCAGTCTGTATGGGATAGAGTCCACAACAATTGGTTTCCTCAGCCAGATGCGAACCGTAATTATTGGGGAAGCGAAATCGGAAATGTTTATCAGAATGTTAATGAAAGCCGTTTAATATTTTTAGCACAACTGCAATATATTTTTGGAGATGAGCTCACTAAACTATTACACAGAATAACGAGAGAAGAAGAAAAAGATGGCAGTAGTAATGATGAAAGGAAGTTCTACTTTTTATACAAAGTCATGGAGATTTCCGGATATGATCTTCGGGATCTGTATTACAAATGGGGACTTTTTCTCACGCCTTATTATCAGGAGAAAGTAGACCAGCTTGTTGCTCAAAAGCAGCTTCCTAAACCTCCTTATAATGACAACCTTTATCTGGTAACCCCCTACTCTTCACCAGATCCTGGAATGAGCTATCCCCTACCTTTAATAGGAATTAAAAATTCTTCTCCTGCTCTACCCGACACTCAACCGGCAGATCAGCTCGCATCGAAACTGAAATACTGTAACTACGAAAGCAAAAACGGAGAGATTACAGACCTAAGGGATGGTAAAAAATATGCCTATAAACGTTATGGAAATACGGATTGGTTTATGGAAAATCTAAACTGGAACGGATATGATGGAAGCAATTCAGCAACCAATAATACCGTAGGTATCGCGACTCCTGAAGATCCACAAGGAGCAGTATATGGAAGGTATTATCCTACCAATGCCCGCGTTGCTTCTGCTAATTGGTGTCCTAGTGGATGGAGTGTTGCCAATACCCAAGACTGGAGGGACTTATTCACGAGCATTAAGCAAGAATATTATACTACTGATGACCAACTTGCTCCTATTATGAAATGTGGAGAAGACCGGGATAATATAGCTGACGGGCTTTGGGCAAAAGGCCCCATGGCGAATCATAAGGTCAATGCCAATACCGTAGGGTTCAATGCTCTTCCTGCAGGGGTGTATAATAATGATCAACAATCCTATGATGGTGGTGATCAAGTGGGTATGAAAGCTAGTTTTATAGACCAATCATCAACTTGGAATCATAACTTCACTACAGCGGAAACCAATACATGGGGCAATACAAACAGAAATTCAAGACACCATGCTTCTATTCGTTGTGTGAGACCTACTCTGCATGCTATAGAAGCAACTTTTAATGAGGTTCCTTCTTCTATCCCCGGAAAAATCGAAGCAGAAAACTTTAACAAAGGAGGTCAGAATATGGCTTATTACGATTCAACTCCGGGCAATCAATATAATAAATACAGAACGGATGAGGATGTAGATATTGATGACAGTACCGATGCTGATAATGGTTTTTCTGTAAAATCAATTACTAATGGAGAATATTTAAGATATTTTGTCCATATCAAAACTGCAGGGTATTATGACATCGGATATCGTGTTGTAGCTCCAGCCGGAGGTACCATCGACTTTAGTATTCCAACGCAAAATATTTCGTACAAAAAAACATTAGCTCCGATACATCCTGCCAAAAAGGGTCAACCAGCAAAATATGCAGATCAAATAAGCAATAAAGTATGGCTTGACGAAGGCTTACAAAATATTAAACTGGCTTTCTCTGGTCTGGAAAATAAAGAAATGACACTCAACTATTTTGAAATTCAACCTGAAGGGACTCTGAAAGCAACAGAAGACGGAAATGAATCTTCTCACCATCATAAAATAGAAGTATACCCTAACCCTGCCAAAGAAGTGGTCAATATAAAGCTTCCTGCTGTACAAAAGGGCACTATAAAAATATATAATGTATGGGGTAAACTTGTAAGATCTTCAGAAATCGATCAGAGAAGTCGTACGACGGCGATTGATATCAATAGCTTACTTAAAGGCCCATATTTTATTTACATACAATCAGAAGCTAATATCATCATTTCAAAGTTTATTAAGCATTAAATCATAGGCCATGAAATCGACATCGGATTATTTATATTATAAGAAGGGCGTATTTTTCTTTCTTATGCTAAGTATCGGAGGTTCCATGATGGGACAGAAACTGCCAGAAAAGAAAAAAGATACATTAAAATCCAAGGACATAGACGAGGTTGTTATGGTAGGGTACGGAAAGCAAAAGAAAATCAATGTTACAGGAGCCGTTTCCACAATCGGTCCGGAAGTTTTGGAAGATAGACCCGTTACTAATGTAGCACGTGCTATTCAGGGAGCTTCCCCAGGTTTATCGGTTACAAGAAGTTCTGGTAGACCTGGAAGTGAAAGTATCAATGTGGAAGTGAGAGGAGCAACTACAGTAAACGGAGCAACGCCGCCTCTATATGTCATTGATGGTGTCGTAGCTTCTCAAGAAGCCTTTACAGCCTTAAACCCCAATGATATAGCAGGTATAAGTGTATTAAGAGATGGTGGAGCTGCTGCTATTTATGGATCAAGAGCTGCAGGAGGAGTGCTTATTGTAACGACTAAAACGGGTAGAAAAGGAAAAATGAAAATTTCTTATAGCTCCTCGATGGCTATACAACGTCCTATGAACCTACCTAAAAGAGTCTCACTGCTACAAGAAGCAGAATATGCGAATTTGGCAAGGGCTAATTCCGGATTACAACCCGAATATTCTGAGATAGATTTGGATTATATACGAAGAGGTATCGAATATGTGACGGATCCAAGCAACCCAAACAGGTACATCACTTATAACCAGAAAAGTATTCCGGATATGGTACTTAGAAAGACCTATAATATGTACCAGAATAATATTGATTTTAGTGGAGGTTCTGAGAAGATTACGTATATGGCTTCAATAGGCAATTTGCAGCAGGATGGTATTTTCAAGGTAGGAGAAGATGATTTTACCCGATGGAATTATAGATTAAATCTAAATGCACAGGTTAATGATTATATTTCGATAGATTTAAGGTCCTCCTATGCGAGCGAATATCATAGAAGAGCTGTTGACGGAGGTTATGGTCTGGAAGCTGGCGGGAATGGTATATTTCGACAACTCTATACAGCCAGACAAAGATTTCCGGTTTATACAGAGGATGGCAGATATTATATTGCCGGAACCTCCTCTATTTTTGGTTACGCTCTGCTAAAAGACGGAGGGTTCAACAGACGTACGGTGAATACATTATCCAATATAGGAACCATTACATTAAAAAATCTGGCAAAAGGATTGGAGTTTAAGGCAATCTATGGGCGTGAAAATCTTGATTTCAACGAAACTAATTTTAGAAGAACGGTCAATTTTTACGATAAAGGGCCAGCTGTTATAGGAAGACAGAATAGTCCAAATTCTTATCAAGTAGAAAGACGTCTCCAGTTAACTGAGAATTTTCAATTCCTTGCAGATTATACGCTGAAACTCAATAAGCATAATTTCCACGTGTTGGGAGGTTTTCAATATGAGAATACCAGACGCGATTGGTTAACTGCCAGAACCTCTAATCTATATGTAAACGAGAATCCTTCGCTAAATTTTACCGGAGATCAAAGAAATAAAACGAATAGCCAATATATAGATGAATTAGCTCTACAGGCATTTTTTGGAAGATTTAACTATAATTTTAATGAAAAATATATTTTTGAAGCAACCGTAAGAAGTGATGAAAGCTCCAGGCTGGCACCGGGAAAAAGAATAAAAGTATTTCCATCGTTCTCTTTTGCCTGGAATATGCAAAAAGAAGGTTGGTTTGAGGGTAGCTTAGGGTTTATTACCGAATTGAAGCCGAGAGTGACATGGGCTAAAGTAGGAAGTCAGGCAGGAATTGGTTATTATGACTTTATGAGAAATTTGAGCTCAGGAAATAACATTATTGTGGGGATAGACAGGACAACATTTGTGTATCAATCCGGAATTCCTTCACCAAATCTGGCTTGGGAAACTATAGAGACCAGAAATATAGGGGTAGATTTTAGTTTATTCAATAATAAATTGAGCGGGACCTTTGATTATTATAATAAGTTTAATAGAAATATGTTGGTGGGTATCAATTTGCCTGCTACTGTTGGTATTTCTACGCCCATTGTAAATGCTGGAGAGTTAAAAGTATGGGGATGGGAAGCATCTTTACAATATAAAGGAAAAATTGGACAAGACTTCAAATACAGTGTAACAGCTAATGTGTCTGATAGTGATAATAGAGTCATCCGTTATGATGGCGGAAGAGATGTTGTCAAACAAGGACTGAATCAAGTTGTTAGAGATAGAGGGATTTTTGATCTTATTGAAGGATATTCTCTGAATACTATTTGGGGGTATAAAACAAATGGTTATATACAGAATGCAGAGCAGCTTGCCAATGCACCGAGGATACCTGGAACTATGCCAGGGATTGGGGATATTCTTTATATAGACCAGAATGGGGATGGAAAGATTGATGTTGGAGGGGGAAGATTGGGGGATCGAGGTGATCTGGTAAACTTAGGGAATACCAACCCAAGGTATTTATTTGGGCTTAATATGTTTATGAGTTGGAAAAATATTGACTTTAGCTTTTTTGTACAGGGTGTAGGTAAACGTAATATTATGCCTAGTTCCGAGCTTATTTTTCCTCAGCAACAACCTTGGTATCAACCATTATCTATCCATATGGACTACTGGAGACCGGATAACCCTAATGCAGCATTTCCAAGACCTATGGTCAATGGAAGACAGAATAACGTTCCATCAGATAAATGGGTAGTGAATGCTGCGTATGCAAGACTAAAGAATGTTCAGGTGGGATATTCCTTACCGCAAAGTGCTCTCAAGGGAATGCCTATTAGCAGACTGAGAATTTATGTCACAGGAGAGGATTTATTAACCGTTTCAAAATTAGGAGTATTCAAAGGTGTTATAGATCCGGAACAACCTTATAATGGTATTAACTACCCTTTCTCGTCATCAGTAGCACTTGGGGTAAATGTTGATTTTTAACAAAAAAAGAACTAAAATGAAATTTAACCATAGAGTAATAATAGGATGTTTAGCAGTTTTTATGCTGTCTAGCTCATGTAATGTCGACAGGCTACCAGAAAGTGGGCTTGTTGATGAAAATTTTTGGAATAATGAAGAAGATGTTAAACTTGGCGCTAACTATTTTTATAGAAGCTTGCCGGATCTTAGTGTCAGCCAGAGTCTAGAAGATGCCTGGGGAGATAATCTGGCGAGAAGAGAAACTCCGGATGTAATTAGTGATGGTTCACGGGTGACTCCGGCCCAATCCGGTGACTATGATTATAATCTGATTTTTGCAACCAATAATCTTTTAGAAAAAGCTCCCGGAGTCATTGCAAAAGGAGGAAATGCTGCAGAGATTGATAGTTATGTGGGAGAAGCTTATTTTTTCAGAGCATTAGCCTATTATCAGATGTTTATAAGGTTTGGAGGCGTACCTTTAATTCTTAGAACAATGGGTATTGACGATCCTGATTTATACAAACCAAGAGCGACAAGAGACGAAATTTTAGAGCAAATGTACAGCGATCTGGATAATGCTATTACAAAACTGAAAACAATAAATCAACTTGGTAATACAAATTATGGAAGAGTCTCCAAGACTGCAGCACAGGCACTGAAAGCAAGAATAGCACTGTTTGAGGGAACAAGATGTAAATTTCATTCTTATGGAAATGCTACAAGGCATCTGGCTATTGCAAAAGAAACGTCTGCTGCTGTAATGAGTTCTGGTTCGCATGCATTATTAAGTACACCAAAGATTGGAGCTAACGGTGAAACCCAGAATGATGCATACTATAATCTGTTTCAGGAGGCAGGAGATGGAAGAGCAAATAGGGAAAATATATTGGTTAGAATCTATGGTAATGATATTAATAATAATGTTACTTCCACTACAATTCAAAGGACTTTTGAAGGAAATGCAGGACCCACACAATCTTTGGCCGTATCATATTTAATGGCAGATGGTCTGCCAATAGATAAATCTCCATTATTTATAGCTCCAAATTCAACAATGAAATATGCAGAATATTTTGAAAAAAGGGATCCGAGAATGTCTTTCTCATTTCTGAAAAGAGGAGATGAATTTCAGTTCAATAATCCTTTTACAATACCTAGTCCGACATTTGCCAGAAGCGGATACACGGTTAGAAAATATGCTAATGCCATAGCACATAGGGATCAGAGATCTTTTATCGACAGAGCGATTATTCGCTATGCCGAAGTATTATTGACGTATGCAGAAGCAGTCTATGAATTAGATGGTGCTATCACAGATACAGATCTTGATAGAACGATAAATTTATTAAGAGAGCGATTGCCACAAGTAAATATTGGTACAACAGCAGTTCCTAACTACAAATCTATGCCTAAATTAACAAATTCATTTGTTATAAGTAATGGATTAAATATGAGAGAAGAAATCAGAAGAGAACGTCGGGTAGAATTAGCTTTTGAAGGATTAAGATACTGGGACCTGATCAGATGGAAAACGGCTGAAACGGAATTGCCTAAATCGGTTCTTGGAAGCTACCTGTTTCCAGAAATGATTAGTGGAGGCTGGGATCCTACAACTCCGGTTGATGCTAATAATTATATTCTGATTCAGAATGCAAGTAATAGAGTCTTCAATCCGCTAAAAGATTACCTATGGCCATTGCCAACGACACAAATTGCAATAAATCCAAAAATTACACAAAACCCCGGTTGGTAATACCTTTGTCTATGAACACAAACATTCAATACAAAATGCTATTCATCTTTTTTTTGGGATTATACGCTTTTATTCCTGCCCAAAAATCAGAAATGAAGACCCTGATAGAAGATAACTTTAAAAATGCTGATGAGCAGTATAAACTCCTCATGAAAACACTTCCTGCGGATAAAGTTCCCCAAACCTATGACGCCGTTAATAACAAAATTATTAGTTATGAACGTACCTGGTGGTGTACCGGTTTTTATCCGGGTTCTCTGTGGTATATTTATGAGCAGACCAAAGATCCGGTGATCAAAAAAGAAGCTGAAAGGGTTCTCGATATTATAGAACCTAACCAGACCTATACCGGGAATCACGATTTGGGTTTTATGATGTTTTGTAGTTTTGGAAATGCATACCGAATCACAGGAAATGAAAAATACAAAAACATTATTTTTCAGTCTGCTGCTTCTTTGTCCAGCAGATACAAACCGGGAGCACAAGTAATTCAATCATGGAATAGCAGTAAAAAGTTTAATGGGCCGGTGATTATTGATAATATGATGAATCTTGAACTTTTGAACTGGGTAAGCCAAAATGGAGGTGATTCCAAATACAAACAAATAGCTATCACCCACTCCAATACAACATTAAAAAATCATTTTCGGCCAGATTACAGTTCCTATCACGTCGTAGACTATAATCTTAATACGGGTGAGGTGATCAAAAAGCAGACGCATCAGGGATATTCTGATGAATCGGCATGGGCAAGAGGACAAGGTTGGGGATTATACGGCTATACCATGATGTATCGCTTTACCAAAGATCCAAAATACCTGGCGCAGGCGCAGAATATTGCTAATTTTATACTGACCAACTCTAATTTACCGGAGGATAAAATTCCTTATTGGGACTTTAATGATCCGAAAATACCGAATGTGCCAAGAGACGCCTCAGCGGGAGCATTAATAGCCTCTGCCCTATTGGAACTTGGACAATATACAAAAGGCTCTGAAAAAGCAAGATATCTTGATGCAGCAAAACAGATGATTATTTCTTTATCTGGTCCTCAATATAAAGCGGCAATAGGCGAAAACGGAGGGTTTATACTCAAGCATAGTACCGGAGCACTTCCATTAAATTCTGAAATTGATGTTCCTCTTATTTATGCCGATTATTACTTTTTAGAAGCCTTAAAACGTTATAAAGATTGGTATCTTTAGCCTAAAGTGAAAGACGATGAGTACAATAATGAATTTATGCAGCCTGCTGATTGGTGTTTTATACTCTGCACAAACCCTGCTTGGGATTGAGCTTGTCAACACGATGCCTGTTTCCCGTTTCAATCAGGCTGTAGAAATACCCTTGGAAAAACTTCAACACCTCAAGGAAAGTACAACTTTTGTCATCAAAGATATTGCAGGGAACGAACTACCTTATCAATGGGTCTACCAAGGAAACAAAAAACCTCAGCATTTATTGCTCATCGCTGATTTTACACCTAAAGAAATTAAAAAAATATATTTCTCAAAATTAACTCCTGGCCCTATTCCTTCCAGGGTTTCAGCACAACAGATTCCGGAGCGGTATGACGATTTTGCATGGGAAAATGATAAGGTTGCTTTTAGAGTTTACGGAAAAGCATTGGAAAAAAAGCCCGATGAAAATGGCTACGGTATGGATGTTTGGGCTAAAAGAACGTCCGCTCTTGTCGTTGCCCGATGGTATAAAAATGCAGATTATCATACCGATCATGGAGAAGGACTGGATTTCTTTAAGGTAGGACATTCTCTTGGGGCTGGAGACTCTTTACCGGTAATCAATGATTCTTTGACTTACTTAGGCAATTATACTCAATATAGAGTTTTAGACAAAGGTCCTTTGAGAACAAGCTTTCAACTTTTTTACCCTCCAAAAAAAATCAATAACCAAAGTATGGGTTTAGTAAAGACCGTTAGCCTTGATGCAGGATCCCAGCTCAACAAGGTGCAGCTTGAATACTTACTTGACAAATCCGTGAAATTACCCGTTTTTGTTGGCTTGGTTCATTGGAATGGTAAAGGAACGAAGACTATTACTGATCATTATGTTTCTTATTGGCCAGAAGCGGATAAAAAAAATGGAAGCATAGGTACTGCAGTGCTTTTTGAAAGCAGCAGCAATAATTTTATCGATCGATTCCAGCATTTGGGGAATCAGGTGCAAGCAGAAAATAAGCATAAAATAACCTACTTTGCCGGAGCAGCCTGGGATAAGGCGCAGGAAATACAGTCAGCAGAAGATTGGAATAGCTACCTGAAATCCTATGGACAGTCACTTCAGAATCCTATTATCATTAATATAATTTCTTTAAATCAGAAGCGATGAGAAAAAGAATGACTGTTATTATGCTTTTTTTGTTAAGTATTTTATGCCGCGCTAATGATTTTGAAATTATAGGTCAGCGCATTGCTGAAGAGCAGTGGGAACAGATTAGCAACAGAAGTGAACTGATTATTAATACCAAAAATTTAAGTGAGTCACTTCAGAATGGATATTGGAAGGATATAGATTATATGAGCAAAGCCCGGAGTCCATGGCCTCCGATACAGCATCTCCAAAGAGTAAAAACGTTGACAACAGCTTATACTGCACCTTGGAGTATATTCAAAGGGGATCCGGTTGTTTTTAAAGCAATTGAGAGCGCTTTGTCATACTGGAATGAGCATCAGTATCGCAGTACCAATTGGTGGCATAATGAAATTGGAACACCAAGAACATTGGGCTTGATTTTGATTCTGATACAGCATGCAGGAATTCAAAAGCTCGATCCTGTTCTCCAGAAAAATCTTATTGAAAAAATGAATATCAATCGGTTTAATGGGACTACCGGTGTTAATAAGGCAGATTTTGATATAAATCTTTTTTATAGGGGAATCCTGCGACAGGACTCTGAACTCACCTCCAAAGGTATAGAAGGAATATACAGCATCAATGTAACCACAAACAAGGAAGGAATACAGCCTGATTTTTCCTTTGCCCAGCATGATATTATGCTACATATCTTCGGATATGGCTCAGAATACTTCAAGGGACAGGTTATCATAGGAGATATCACACGGGGAACAGCCTTTCAGATGAAGGGAAGACAACTCCATATCTTATCCGAATTTGTCAGAAGAGGGATGCTGGCCCAGATTCGTGGACGCTACATTAATCATAATACCTTCGGTCGGCAAATAAGCCGGAGAAATTTTACCGATGCCAGAGGGTTGATTCCTTATCTTGAAAAAATGAAAACGATGGATCCCAGGTATAAGAAAACATATGAAAATGCGTTGAAGCGAATCTCAGAGACAAAGGGCCCCGGTTACAAGATGGAGCAGGTATTTTCCAACTACTGGCGTACAGATTTTGCATCTGTACAAAACAAGAATTTTTTGTTTTCTGTAAAAGCTTCTTCCATCAATACCGCACAGGCAGAGACGGACTATTGTGGGACTTATGGAAATATGGGAAATGGGGAGAATAATAAAGGCGGATACCGCTCTATTGGCTCTACTACCCTCTTGATGAAAGGAAATGAATATTACAACATCTATCCGGTATGGGATTGGGCAAAAATTCCAGGGACTACTGCTCCTCAAAAAGATCCTATTCCATCCACTGATTATATCACCTATGGTACTTCTACTTTTTCAGGAGGAGTAACCAATGGAAAAATAGGAAATTATGTTTTTGAGATGCAAAATCAATTCGAAACAAATGCACGAAAAGCATGGTTTTTATTCGAGGATAAAATTGTAGCCTTGGGGACAAGAATTTCGTCCGAAGCAAAAGAAAATGTAGTCACTACTATCGAACAAAGCTGGGCAAAAGGAGACATATACCAATTAGGTCATAACACTATGGATAAAGTGATATCAAATGATCAGAAAATACAAATGGAAGGTTCCGGTCTGTATCACAATAATACGGCTTATATTTTCCCTAAAAAACAAAAGGTTTTTTTCTCCGGTGGAACACAAACGGGCTCATGGAATAGTATTGCCTGTGGAAGTAAGGCAACGGATGATATGGTAATGCAAAGCAAAAAAGTCTTTAAATTGTGGATTGACCATGGTGTACATCCTAATCAATCGGACTATGAATATGTTATCTATCCACAAATAAAACAAAGAAAGGCTCAAAGGATGGTAGATCAGCTGGATGTTATCATTTTGAAAAATGATAGTACCGTACAAGCAGTATTGGAAAAATCTACGCAAACTCTGCAAGCGGTCTTTTATAAACCTGGAAGCATTCAAGTTAGAGATCAGACAATCATAGTAGATAAAGGTTGTAATCTGATCATAGAAAATATCAACAAAAAAAGCTCCCGGAAAATTTATATCTCTAACCCTGATAAAAAAACGGAAAGAATAAATAATGCGATCGTAAATATTTTATAATGATTAGGTAAAATCGCTGATTTTTTAAATCGTGAGTTTAACGAATGTTTGTCATTTCGACGATAGGAGAAATCTCTTAATAATCCTAATAACTGATTATTTCTTAATGGTTCAGAAAAATAAAAACTAATAAATAAGTACCAAAAAGTTCACTTTATGATTAGAAAAATAACTTTGGGCATTTTCGCCTGTTTCACAATGTTAAAAGGGATGTATGTTTTCTCACAAAGCCGCCAGGTTATTCCATTGAATAGTGATTGGAAATTTCATAAAACCGATATTCAGAAAGTTAAAAAAATTTCAGATACAATTGGATCTCCGGTAACTATTCCTCATACCTGGAACAATGAAGATATGCAACTGGGAAAAGATTTTTACCAAGGCAATGCGATCTATGAAAAACAATTCAAAGCAGATCCGGCATGGAAAGACAAACGGGTATTCATCCGTTTTGAAGGAGTGGGTAATGTTGCGAAAGTTTTAGTCAATAATCAATTAGTAGGAGAACATAAAGGAGCTTATAGCGCATTTTCCTTTGATATATCATCATGGCTCCGTTTCGGTGAGCTCAATACTTTGAAAGTAATGGCTAATAATGAGGCAGATCCAGAGGTTATCCCTGTCAACCACAAACTGTTTGGAATATATGGCGGAATTTACCGTCCGGTTTCTTTAATTATTACCAATCGTTTGAATATCAGTGTCGACAATTATGCGGGGCCAGGCGTTTATATTTCCCAAAAAAATGTTTCCCAGGCACGGGCAGATCTATCCATTTGTACAGAACTGAATAATAAAACAGGACAACCACAAGAAGCAGTATTACTGGCTAATATTTATGATCAGGCGGGAAAGGTTATTCAATCTTCAGAATTACCTGTAACAGTAACTGCACAAGGCCTACAGCGTTTCTGTCACAACATACAATTACAAAATCCTCATTTATGGAATGGCCTGGAAGATCCGTATCTCCATAAGGTAACAGTTCAGCTTAAACAGCAAGGAACACTGGTAGATGAAGTTTCCCAGCCTCTGGGTATTCGTCATATTGAAATCAATAAAAAGACAGGCTTATCCCTGAATAATAAAAAAATAAAACTTCATGGAGTAACAAGACACCAGGACTGGTGGGGATTTGGGAGTGCTTTGAGTAATAAGCAGCACGCTGCAGACCTCGAAGATATCCGGGATATAGGCGCTAATTCTATCCGATTGGCTCATTATCAGCAAGCTGAGTATGTGTATGCAAAAAGTGACAGTATTGGCTTTTTAGTCTGGGCAGAGATTCCGTTTGTCAATGCAACCAGCGGAAAAGAAAAAGATAACGCATTGCAACAGATGAAAGAATTAATCCGACAGAACTTTAATCATCCTTCTATTTATGTTTGGGGAATGCATAATGAAGTATATGAAAAGAATGCTGGTGGCTATGTAAGTCAGGTGACCGCAGCTTTACATGACCTGGCCAAAACAGAAGACCCCGGGAGATACACCGTAAGTGTTAACGGATACGGGACTATGGAACGTCCGGAAAATGGAGAAGGAGATTTGCAGGGCATGAATCGTTATTATGGTTGGTATGAAGGAGAAACAGAAGATTTGGAACAATGGATGAAGAAGCTTGAGCAAAACTATCCGGATAATAAAATTATATTATCTGAATATGGCGCTGATGGTAATATCTTTCAACAAACGGAAACAATACCAGCCAAGTTTGATCCTGTCAATGGAACTTTTTTTCCTGAACAACGGGAAACACGAATGCATGAAATACAATGGGGAGCCATATCCAAATCTTCTTATTTAGTAGGAAGCTATCTGTGGAATATGTTTGATTTCGCAGTTCCTCTTTGGAGTCGTGGAGGTATTCCTGCCAGAAATATGAAAGGGCTGATCACCTTTGACCGGAAAACTAAAAAAGACGTTTTTTATTGGTATAAAGCAAACTGGAGTGCACAACCCGTATTGTATATTTCGGACAGAAGATTGATTAACCGTAAAGAAGCGGTCACAAACATTACGGTATATTCTAATATTGGAATTCCTGACTTAAAAGTCAATGGAAAAAAGATTCCGGCTCCGGAAAAAGGAACGACGGATGTCCACTATATATTCAAGAATGTCTCTCTCAAAAAGGGGAAGAATAAAATCAATGTCCTGATAAAAAAAGAAGGTAAAACGTATACTGATGAAGTAT
Organism: Chryseobacterium piperi; assembly: GCF_002285635.2. Classification (NCBI taxonomy): domain Bacteria; kingdom Pseudomonadati; phylum Bacteroidota; class Flavobacteriia; order Flavobacteriales; family Weeksellaceae; genus Chryseobacterium; species Chryseobacterium piperi. The sequence continues at coordinate 998,386 of NZ_CP023049.2, forward strand.
ATTGGAATTTAAACTGATACTAGATATCACCGATTTATCATGTAATCTCTGAAAATCTAAAGAGATACTAAAAAAACTTGTAATCTATGTTCTTATCTGTTGAAGAAACTTATAAATGCCTAAAAAACACTAGTAAAATGCAATTAATCAAACAAACTTTATTGATCTGTTCCTTATTAGGATTTCTTTCATTGCCAGCACAAAACCGTGAAAAGAAACAGCTAAAATATGGGGCACAATACAAAGGCAAACGTGAGGATGCTGCTATGCAAAAATGGCGAAGCAATCGGTTTGGGCAATTTATCCATTGGGGTTTATATGCTATCCCCGGCGGAGAATGGAAAGGAAAGACCTATCCTTATGCCGCAGAATTTTTAAAATCAAGTGCTCATATTTCTAACGCTACCTGGGATTCATTAAGCTATAAGTTTAATCCTGTGAAATTTGACCCAAAAGCATGGGCTAAAATGGCAAAAAATATGGGTGTAAAGTACATGACGATTACTACCAAGCATCATGAGGGCTTTTCTTTGTGGCCTAGTAAATATTCTGAGTTCAACGTAGCCAATACTCCTTACAAAAAAGATATTATAGGAGCGTTGGTTAAGGCTTATAATTCAGAAGGAATTGATGTTAATTTCTATTATTCCGTATTGGACTGGCATCACCCTGACTGGAGGTATGATATCCAATCAAAAGAAGACAGTATCGCATTTTCGAGATACCTCAATTTTGCTCAAAACCAGCTTAGAGAGCTTGCTGAAAATTATCCTACCGTAAAAGGATTTTGGTTTGATGGTACCTGGGATAAATCCATAAAGAAAAATGGATGGTGGACTTTAAAAATAGAAAAAATGCTTAAAGAAATTCGTCCGGGTGTTGTAGTAAACAGCCGCTTAAGAGCTGATGATTTTGGTTCACGCCATTTTGACTCTAATGGAGATATGATGGGAGACTATGAATCGGGGTATGAACGGCGACTCCCCTCTCCTACAGACACCCAGGTCATTCACCGGGATTGGGAAGCTTGTATGACAATTCCTGAAAACCAGTGGGGCTATCACAAAAAATGGGATATAAGTTACACCAAAACGCCGTTTGAGCTCATTGAAATGCTGGCACAGACCACTTCATTGGGTGGGAATTTTCTTCTGAATTTTGGACCTCAGGCTGATGGCATGATAAGAACGGAAGAGCAGCAGATTGCTGAAACTATCGGAAACTGGATGAAAATAAATCATCCTGCCATATATAATGGTGGGTATGCAAAAGGCTGGCAAAGACAGGATTGGGGATACTTTACACAAAATGAAAAAGACAAAAAACTGTATGCCATTGTTTTTAATATTCCTATTTCAGGAATCCTAAAGATTCAAACTCCGGAAGGAGTCAGCATTGGTAAAGCGTCTTTACTGGAAAATACTAATTCCAAAATAACCATAAAAGAAATAGCCAAAAGGCAGATCAATCTCTATTTGCCGAAACAGTCATTTCCAGCTCCTTTTGTTATTGTTTTAGATACTGCGAATGAAAATAAAAATAACTACATTGATGCAAAAACATAGTTTTTCAACGGTGTAAATATCTTTAAATTATACGCTATAAATATACTGTTAAGATTTCTCACGTTGTTCAAAATAGCAATACCGGAGACAATTGACTACTCGTGTTATTGCTACGTCTAATCTTCGATTTAAGAACACAGACGATAAGTCTGCGAACGCAGTTCAGAAACGAAGTAAAGAATCTAAATGTAGAAAAGCAACCACAAACATCAGTGCACATCTGAGGTCATCTGTGGTGAAAAAAAATAACCACAAAAGTCACAAAAGTTTTTAAACACTTTAGTTATTTAAGTTCAATTCATAATGTATAAAAAGTACACATAAGCTTCTTAAAATCAAAGATTTTTGTTCTCATAAGCTTCATCAGCGAAGCTAACCTTCGCTCACTTAAAATTATACAGCATTACAATTAATCCTTTGCGTTTTAAAATTTAGAAAGCTTAACCATTAAGAGAAGATAAGAGTTTAAGAGTATTTTGCAGGGTGTTCGAAATGACAACCTTGAAAAGACCTTCAGGCTACGTTTAATCTTCGATTTCAGAGCGAAGCAAAGAATCTAAATCATTTTTTAACAATAAAATTCAATAACAAAAATACGATCCACGATTTGATTACATCATCAGTTGATTGAGATACATAGAATTTTGTTTTCCTTGTGATCTTTGTATCATCAATTACAACTAAAAAAATAGAAGAAAAATGGAAACAAAAAAAGTATGGTTCGTTACGGGTGCTTCAAAAGGATTAGGACTTACCCTGGTAAAAAGATTATTGAATGAAGGATTTCGTGTAGCTGCAACGTCAAGAAATGCAGAGGCTCTAATTCAGGAGATAGGAAATCTATCGGATGAATTTTTACCGTTAGAAGTTAATTTGAAAGATAATACCAGTGTCAAAGAGGCTGTTGAGAAAAGCATTGCGCATTTTGGGCAACTTGATGTTGTAGTCAATAATGCAGGATATGGACAGATAGGTACTCTGGAAGAATTATCGGATGAAGAAACCAGAGAAAATTTTGACGTTAATGTATTCGGCCCGTTAAATGTGATCAGAAATGTAATGCCTTATTTAAGAAATCAGGGTTCCGGAAATATATTCAATATCTCTTCTGTTGGAGGCTTATTTGGAGGTTTTCCGGGCTGGGGAATTTATTGTTCAACCAAATTTGCAATGGCAGGATTCACTGAAGCTTTGGCTGAAGAAGTTAAAGATTTTGGTGTAAAAGCTACTGTTGTATATCCTGGTTATTTCCGTACAGATTTCCTTGCGAAAGGCTCTGTAAGAACGCCCCAAAATGCAATCAAGGCTTATGAAGCTGCCCGTGAATCAGAACAATTGCATCTTGATACCATTAATGGAAACCAGACTAATGATCCTGAAAAGGCAGCAGAGGTACTGATTGCAGTCAGCAAAGAAGCTCAACCTCCGGTACACTTATTATTAGGAAGTGATGCCTATGAAATGCTTAAGAATAAAATAGGTATTCTTACTCAGCAATCTGAACAATGGAAAGATTATACACTGTCCACAACATATAATGAACTTTCATCCAAATAGCAATGAAACCAACCATCGAAGAAACAAAAGAATACATTGGAATATGGGTAACAAAAGACGGATATATCCGTCACGAATTACTACCAGGCAACCGATATGATGAAGCCCGTGGTTCACGGAAAAGTGCTTATCAGGGAAATTATATAGTTTCCGGAAATCATATTGATTATAAAGATGATACAGGGTTTACGGCAGATGGAGATTTTAAGGAGGGAATATTATATCATGCTGGAATGATCTTGTATAAAGAGAATTGATTTACTAATTTAGCACTGATATTATGGAAAAGACATTTCGCTTTAATTCTATTTCTGAATTTCATAATTTTTGTAATCTGGATGGTCCCGAGCATCCGCTGATCAGCCTTATCGACTATAGTAAAGTTTCTTATCCTGTGACTGAAAACGAAATGCAATGGATCCAGAATTTTTATTCTATAGGATTAAAGCGGAATGTTACCACTAAATTTAATTATGGCCAACAGCAGTATGATTTTGATTCCGGAGTTTTAACGTTCGTCTCCCCGCTTCAATTTCTAAGAGCTGAGATCAACCAAAGTGCTAAAGTAGAACCCACAGGTTGGCTGCTGCTGATTCATCCTGATTTTTTATGGAATACTTCATTGGCTAAGAAAATAAAATCTTACGATTTTTTCCAATACGCTGTGAACGAAGCTTTATTTTTATCTGACAAAGAGGAAAAAGCTATTGTAGAAATTCTTTTGAACATAGAAAAAGAATACCAGTCCAATATTGATAAGTTCACCCAGGATTTAATTATTGCGCAGATCGAATTACTGCTCATCTATTCTGAACGGTTTTATGAACGACAGTTTTTTACCAGAAAAAAATCCAATCATGAGATCATAGAACGTTTTGAACAGACTATTGACCGGTTTTTTGATCGCGAACATATCATGGATCATGGATTGCCTACGGTAAAGGCAATTGCTGAAGAAATGAATATATCTCCCAATTATCTGGGAAGCTTATTGCGGATTCATACCCAGCAAAATACCCAAAGTCATATTCAGAACAGGCTTATTGACTATGCTAAAGAACGCTTAAGTACTACAAATCTATCTGTGAGCGAGATTGCCTATGAATTGGGTTTTGAGCATCCACAGTCATTCAGTAAACTCTTCAAGCAGAAGACAGACCAGTCACCTTTGGAGTTCAGGAAGTTTTTTTCATAAAAGTATTTTTATATAAGACTGTATTAAATGGCATCTATTTGTCATTTCGAACGGAGTGAGAAATCTTATGGTCCTGGTATCACAATTTTTATGATTGCCTTCTTCGAACTTTTAGTTTTTGGAAAAATCTATCCCTTTTTTTGTGTTGAGATTCTTCATTCCGCTTCTGAACTACGTTCGCAGACTTATCGTCTGTATTCTGAATGACAAAGATTGAGCCTTAGCTTGCTAATGACAGAAACATCTGCGCAATCCGTGTAATCTGCGGGACAATAAAAAACTCAACCCTTGCTAAGTGAAACGCCTTTGCGCCTTAAAACCGATTGTTTTTAAAATCTCTTGCGACTTTGCGTTTTACCATGTTTAGATTCTTCATTCTGAAATCGAAGATTAGACGAAGTCAATGAGAAAGATTGAGCCTTAGTTTGTTAATAGTAAGAAACATCTGCGTTATCCGTGTAATCTGCGGGACAATAAAAAACTCAACCCTTGCTAAGTGAAACGCCTTTGCGTCTTAAAAACCGATTATTTTAAAAATCTTTTGCGTCCTTGCGTTTAACCATTCTGCAGGATAATATTAAAATATCGCAGATAACATTTATTTTTGTAGCCACGAATGCACGAATTCTTTCATGCTAAAAACAAAAAAGAAGTAATCTTGTTTTGAAGCGGCTTCTTTAATCTTAATAATCATTGATTCAGTTATTCAATTCCTGTAAAAAAGAAAGGTAGGTTTTTAGCCTTGCATGGAAGAAAGTATCTGTGATAAACAAAGTTAAAAAAAGAATAATACAGCCTACTGAGAAGCCTTTCATATAAATTCCGTTGAGAAGAAAATAAAACAGTATTGAAAATAATAACAGTGTTCCCCAGATCGTTTTAAACATGACATAACTCTTGCTATTTTGGTCTGCCTTGGCTTGCTCTTCTTTAAGAGTCTGTTGATGGTTTTCTGAATACTGTGTTTCAATCTTTTGGATCTCTCTTCCTTTTGTCGTTAAAAGATAGCTTCCGTAACCCAAAAGCATCAGTATTAATAAGCTTAAAGGGATAATCATCCCCTTAAAAAATACATGATGGGTTTTGATGGAATAAAAAATGAGTGGGAGACAAAAAATAAAAATCCAGGCTATCATTAATTTTGCCTGAAATAGATCTCCTTTCGCCCAGGTATTAAGTTGTTGAATAAAATCCATAATGATGTATTTGTTATATTAAACCCAGTATAAACTTATCAAAAAAACTCCATATTTAAACAATTAAGGAGAGTTTAAGAAATGAATTTCACGGCTGTGTACAGGCTTTCTTAATGCTCTTAACAACTTAAATAGTGACACAAAAATAAAAGGTTAAACAAGTTATTATTGATCGCTAGATTTCCGATGTGGTAAGTCCATATTTCTCTTTAAATGAATAATAAAAATGAGATAGATTTTCAAATCCCAGATCTAAATAAATATCCGTAGGCTTTTTATCTTTATGCTTGATGAGATAATAGGCTTCCTGTAACCTTTTTTCCTTAAGCCATTTTTTAGGAGGCATATGAAAGGTTTTCTGAAAATCGCGCTTAAAGCCTGAAAGGCTACGTCCTGTCAGTTTTGCAAATGCGTCAATCGATAAATTGAAAATAAAATTCTTATTCATGAATTCCTTCAGGTCTGTTTTATGAGGATCAGAAAAATCAAAAAGGAGGTTTTTAAAATTTGGATTACTCTGTAAAATCAATTCAATAGCTTCCTTAACTTTTAAGTCGGCAAGATTGGAGCTGATGGTTTTAGTTTTATCAATATAAGGGGTAAGCGACATAAAATAATTCGAAAAAAAAGCGTCCGATTCAAAGAATATTTTCTGCTTATCATGGAAGATATCATCTGTTGTAACCTTATTTTCAGCAGCATATCGCTGTAAAGTCTCCTTATCAAGCGTAATTGAAATGAATTGATATTTCGTGTTTTTGGAAGGATATTTTATGGTTCTGACCAATTGATTTTTCCTGACCAGAACCACTGTATTTTCCTTAATGATTGTTTTTCCCTGATTATGAAAAGCATGAGTTTCCCCCGAAAGCTGAAATCCCAAAAAATGATCCGGGATAAACTCCTCATATCCCCTGTGCTTTTCAAATGCGCACGAGTACACCAGTTTATCAAATAATATTTCAGATTGAGCAGCCATGATACAAATATGCAAAAATTAAAAAATAGCAGTAACACCTTCATGTGCAATTTCTTTATCCTGTTCAGGAGTGCCTCCTGAAGAGCCAATCGCTCCTATAATACTCCCTTCTTTATTCTTGATGACTACACCGCCGGCAATCGTAAGAAGTCCGTCATTTGAATTCAGCATCCCGTATCCATGTACATCTGCACCGGAAATAATAGATCCCATTATATCGCTGTCTACGCCAAACATAACCGCTGTTTTTGCTTTTTTAATGGCGAAATCAATGACGCCATATACACTGTCTAAACGAGCAAACGAAACCAGATGTCCTCCTGTATCTACAACAGCCAGGCTTACAGGAATCCCCAGTGTTTTTGCTTTTTCTATAGAAGCATTTAATGCTTTTACCGATTCATGATAAGTGATATTCATTGAGTGTTTTTTTTATGTAATAGATGAATAAAAATGAATGCGTGATTATTTTTGTTCACGCATTCTATAAATACAAAGTTTTCTAACTCTTTACGCTCCAGGCCTCAGTTTGTAATTGCTTTACAAAATCTTCTGTTTCCTTAGGATGTAAATTTCTGAAGTTGCTATTATCATCTAAAGCAACATTCACGATCACGTCTGCCATAGACTGAGGATCTAACTGATGAGCAAGGGATTCTGAAGCTCCTGCAAAAGCTGATTCAGGAGTGAAATTTATCTTAGGATCATACCAGTGCATAATAGAATCTACTCCCCTATCATTAAATCCGGTCCCGAATACTCCCGGATTACAGGTAGCGATTTTGATATTGAAAGGAGCCAATTCGGTTTTTAACCCCTCAGCTATAGCCTCTAAGGCATGTTTTGAAGCGCAATAAGCAGCTACATAAGGAACCGTCCATAAACCTCCCATTGAAGAAGTAAAGACAATTTTTCCGCTTTTCTTTTGAATGAATTTTTTAATAAATCCCTGTGCCAGCTCTAAAGCTCCGAATACATTGACTTCAAACATGGAACGGATAAGGTCTAAAGGCTGTTCTGCGATTGGTCCTCCTTCCATAATACCTGCATTACTGATTAAAATATCAATATCATAGGTCTTTAAAATATAAGCTATATCTCTGGAATTGGTAACGTCCAGTTTATCAACGGTCATTTTTACACCTTGTTCTTTGGCCTCTCTTATCAGGTCACTCATTTGAGGGTACACTTGTGCTGTTGCAATCACATGGTGTCCTTTTCTAGCTAAATCGAAAGCTGCTATTTTACCGAATCCGCTTGCAGCTCCGGTAATTAAAATTGTTTTGCTCATTTTGTATTTTTTATTTGTTGGGTTAGTATGAAAACAAATTTCAGCTTTATATAAGCTTTCGTTGTTGGTGAAAAGTCCAATGTTTTATTGCTGTAAAGTTCAAACTAAAAAAAGGTTATTTTTTGATATTTACTAATGATTGGTCGGCTTTTTGAATAATATAATTCAACCAAAGATCTATAAGGTATGTATTTTTTATAGATAACAAAATATGCTTCATTTGAAACTAATTACATTTACAAAAAAAGGAATATATTGTCCTCAGGGTAAGTTTTATATTGATCCCTGGCGGCCTGTTGATCTGGCAATTATTACACACGGACATGCGGATCATGCCCGGTGGGGTATGAAAAAGTATTTTTGCCATGATTTTACCAAACCTATTTTATACCAGAGAATCGGCCCTGATATCGAGTGTCAGAGTGTCGGTTATGGTCAGGTAACTACTATTAATGGTGTCAAAGTGTCTTTACATCCTGCCGGCCATATTATCGGTTCCGCACAGGTAAGATTGGAATATAAAGGTTATGTGACTGTTATTTCCGGGGATTATAAAGTTCAGGATGATGGATTAAGTACTCCTTTTGAATTGGTAAGATGCCATGAGTTTGTTACCGAAAGCACATTTGGCCTTCCTATTTATAACTGGCTGGATATCGAAGATCTTAATAAAAAGCTCCAGAATTGGGTTCTGAGAAATAAAGAAAATTCCAAAACCTCTGTATTCATAGGATATTCCCTGGGAAAAGCACAACGGATTATGAAAGCAGTCGAAGGATTAGGAAAAATACACGTTCATTACTCCATAGGCAAACTTAATGAAGCTTTTGAAAGTGCCGGCATTATACTTCCTGAATATGAAATTCCTGATTTTAAAGAAAGTACAAAACATTTGCAAGGCGAAATTGTAATTGTTCCACCTGCATTATTAGATACCAATATCATCCGTAAAATACCTGACGCTGCAACCGCAATCTGCTCCGGATGGATGCAGGTACGGGGAGCCAGGAGATGGCGGAGTGCAGATGCAGGGTTTGCCATGAGTGACCATGCGGACTGGGGTGGATTATTACAAGCTGTAAAAGCGACTGAAGCTGAAATCGTGCATGTCACTCACGGACAGACTGAAGTCTTTTCAAAATATTTAAATGAAATAGGAATCAAAGCAGATGTGGTAGTCACTCAGTTTGGTGATGACGAAGAAGAAACCGAAAAAGAAATCATTGAAAATCCTGAACCATGAGACATTTTGCAGAATTAATCAATGCTTTGGAAAGTACCAATAAAACCAATGCTAAAATCGATGCCATTATCGATTATCTCGAGCGTACGCCTGATGAAGATAAAGTATGGTTTATAGCCTTGTTTACCGGCAAAAGACCCAAAAGAAATGTCAATACGAATTATATGAAAGAATGGGCTTTGGAGATTACAAAACTGCCATTCTGGCTTTTTCAGGAAAGCTATTCTTCCGTCGGAGATCTGGGAGAAACACTTTCTCTGATCCTTCCGCAGCCCACAGAAAAAATAGAACGAGGCCTTTCTCAATGGATGGATGATATTGTTCATTTAAAAGACAAAACTGAAGCTGAGAAAAAGACTTTTGTTTTAGAGTCCTGGAACGGCTTGGATTATACGGAACGTTTGATATTTAATAAATTATTAGGTGGAAGTTTCCGGATCGGTGTATCGGATAAGACGCTGATTAATGCTTTAACGAAATATTCAGGACAGGAAGCCAGTGCATTAATGCATAGCATGATGGGAAAATGGAATCCTGGGGAAGTTTCTTTTCAGGAATTGATTTCCGCAGAAAAAGTAAATACGGATAACTCCCGGCCTTACCCATTCTGTCTGGCCTATCCACTAGAAAAAGAACTGCCTGAATTAGGAGAACCTGATGAATGGATTATCGAATATAAATGGGATGGAATCCGTGGACAAATCATCAGAAGAAATGATGAAGTTTTTATATGGTCCCGGGGTGAAGAACTGGTAACCGAACAATTTCCGGAAGTGGCAGAGGCTGTAAAAGCAATGCGTGGAAACTTTGTACTAGATGGAGAAATACTTGCAGTAAAGGAGGATAAGGTTTTAAACTTTAATGAATTACAAAAAAGATTAAATAGAAAAAACGTTACCAAAAAAATGCTTACGGATGTTCCCATTGAAGTATTTGTCTATGACCTCATTGAGCTTGAAGGAAATGATTTGCGCGAAAAGCCCATTTCGGCAAGAAGAGCGATGCTTGAAGAACTATTTCTTAATGAAAGCCCCGAAAAGCTTCAACTATCCCAAATCATAGCTTTTGAAAAATGGGAGGAACTGGATCAGATCAGAGAAAATTCCAGGGATATCAACAGTGAAGGATTGATGCTCAAGAAAAAAGATTCTCCTTATCACTCAGGGCGAAAAAAAGGTGACTGGTGGAAATGGAAAATCAGTCCGATGACCATTGATGCGGTATTGATTTATGCTCAAAAAGGTAGCGGAAGGCGAAGTGCTTACTATACCGATTATAGTTTTGCCGTTAAAAACGGTGATTCCCTGGTAACAATTGCCAAGGCTTATTCGGGATTAACAGATAAGGAAATTATGGAGGTAAGCCGTTTTGTTAATAAAAATGCCATTGAAAAATTCGGACCTGTCCGTACCGTAAAGGCAGAATTGGTCTTTGAAATCGCTTTTGAAGGAATTGGTTTTAGCAGCAGACATAAAAGTGGTGTTGCCTTACGCTTTCCAAGAATTGTTAGATGGAGAAAAGATAAAACGGTAGATGAAATAGATGATCTTGAAGAAATAAAAAAACTAATACAATAATTTGACTGCTTTTGAAAATACCAACGGATTTAAGGTCATTCAGCAATGGATGGCTGAAAAAGGGAATTCCCCATTTAAGTTTCAGACCGATACCTGGTGGAAGTTTGGTAATGGATACAGTGGAATGGTCATTGCTCCTACAGGATTCGGAAAAACGTTTTCCGTTTTTCTGGCATTGATCACCGATTTTCTTAACCATCCTGAAAAGTATAAAAAAGGACTTAAATTGATCTGGATCACGCCCCTCCGATCCCTTTCCAAAGATATTGCCAAAGCAATGGATGAAGCCATCAATGAAATTGGATTAGACTGGACCGTTGGCGTTCGAAATGGTGACACAGATCCCAAAATAAGACAACAGCAGGTTAAAAGTATGCCTGATATATTGGTCGTAACTCCTGAAAGCTTACACTTACTTCTTGCCCAGAAAAACCACATCAGATTTTTCCAGAATCTTCAGTGTATTGCGGTAGATGAATGTCATGAATTATTGGGTTCTAAACGAGGAGTAATGGTAGAACTCGGTATTTCACAGGTTCGAAAATATGTTCCTGGGTTAAAAATATGGGGAATTACAGCGACTATAGGCAATCTGGACGAAGCCATGGAGGTATTGATTCCCTACGATGTTAAAAAAGTAAAGATCACAGCAAAACAGCATAAAAAGATTGATATTATTCCCGTCTTTCCGGATGAAGTCGAGATTTTACCATGGGCGGGGCATTTAGGAGCTAAGCTTGCCGATAAAATTGTTCCCATTATCCTGGAATCTAAATCTACGATCGTCTTTACCAATACCCGGAGCCAGAGTGAAATGTGGTATCAGTTGCTGTTGAATGCTTATCCTGATTTTGCGGGACAAATTGCCATTCATCACAGTTCCATAGATGCTCATTTACGGATCTGGATTGAAGAAAATTTAAGTAATGGTAAATTAAAAGCTGTCGTTTCTACTTCATCTTTAGATTTAGGTATCGACTTTAAACCGGTTGATACTGTGATTCAAATAGGATCAGCAAAAGGTGTTGCCAGATTCCTGCAACGGGCGGGAAGAAGCGGGCACTCCCCTTTTGAAACTTCTAAAATTTACTGTGTTCCTACCCACTCTTTGGAGCTGATTGAAGTCGCAGCTTTAAAAGAAGCGGTCAAACAAAAAGTGGTTGAGCCCAGAGAACCACAGGTATTGTGTTTTGATGTTCTGGTTCAGTTTCTGATGACATTGGCGGTCGGTGACGGGTTCTATCCAAACGAAACCTACGAAAGAATAAAGCAAGTGTATACTTTCCAGGAAATTACGGATGAAGAATGGAAAGGTATTATAGATTTCCTGACCATTGGCGGCAGTGCTTTAAAGAGCTATGAAGAATTTCATAAAGTAGTTGTAATGGACGACGGATTGTTTAAAGTCACTTCCCGAAAAATAGCAATGCTGCACCGGATGAATATGGGAGCTATCGTAAGTGATGCCATGCTGAAGGTTAAATTTATTTCCGGAGGCTATATCGGAATGGTTGAAGAATACTTTATTTCAAAGCTTAAAAAAGAAGAAAAATTTATTTTGGCAGGAAGAGTCCTTGAAGTTGCAATGGTTAAAGATATGACTGTTTATGTACGTCTGGCGAAAGGAAAAGCACTTGCTCCCAGTTATCTGGGCGGAAGATTACCATTAAGCTCTAATCTCGGGCAGTTTTTAAGGGAAAAACTATCCGGAGCACTCAATCCCTCTGCTTCCGAAAAAGAATTGAAATTCCTGCACCCGTTATTGGTCAGCCAGGAAAAGCGGTCTCATATTCCTAAAGATGATGAATTTCTGGTGGAACTGATCAAAAACAGAGAAGGATATCATTTATTTATGTATCCGTTTGAAGGACGTTTGGTACATGAAGTAATGGCTGCATTAATTGCTTTCAGGATTTCTAAGCTTGCCCCTATTTCTTTTTCCATGGCGATGAACGATTATGGATTTGAGCTTTTCAGTGATAAGGAAATACCTTTGAGCGACGAGATTTTAAAAAAAATATTGACTCGGGATAATCTGATGGTCGACGTGATTTCAAGCATTAATTCTGCAGAAATGGCCCGACGTAAATTCCGGGATATTGCTGTAATTTCAGGAATGGTAATACAGAATTTTCCGGGTCAGCAACGATCCAATAAAGCACTACAAAGTTCGGCAGGATTGATTTTTAAAGTGCTGGAAGATTATGATCCCAATCATTTTCTCGTAAGACAGGCCTATACGGAAGTCTTTAATATGCAGCTGCAGGAACAAAGATTGGTGGAAGCTTTTAAAAGAATCGAAAAGTCTAAGATTATTTTAAAATATGCCAATACTTTTACGCCATTAAGCTTCCCGATTAAAGTAGACAGCCTTCGTCAAACCCTTTCAAGTGAAGGTTTAGATATGAGAATACAAAAGCTGATACAGCAGGCAAGTAAGGGAAGAAAGATTAATGAGTAATGATGAATAATTAGTAATAAGCAATGGGTAATGAATAATAATGAAGAAAAAAGAAAAAAGAACAAAGGAAAAAGAGAAAAGACCGGGATACTCAATAATCTGTAATTTTGCTTCTAACTTCTAACTTCTAACTTCTAACTTCTAACTTCTAACTTCTAACTTCTAACTTCTAACAAATGAACATTGCAACAAAAAATATAACCATTCAAACTGAAACCTTTACGTTAACGAATCAGCGTGCAGTATTCTGGAAAAAGGAAAAAGCATTGATTTTATCCGATCTTCATATTGGAAAAACGGCTCATTTCAGAAAGAATGGAATTGCATTGGCTAATCATGTTATGAAAAGTGATCTTGAGAGGCTTTCCGTACTGATCGCTTATTTTCAGCCTGAAAAATTTATTGTTGTAGGTGATTTATTACATGCGGGAAATAATTCTGATGTGGAGGAGTTTTGCATATGGCGAAGCCAGTATCCGAAATTGAAATTGTATCTTATTGAAGGAAATCATGACCGGATTTCCAAAGAGCTGGAAAAAAAGCTTTGCCTCGATGTAAAAACAAATCTTTTAGAGATTAACGGAATTACCTTTATTCATGATTTTGATCAATCTCATTCCGGATTTCAGATAACAGGGCATATTCATCCGGGATTTGTCATTCCATCTACAGTCAAAAACATACGTCTACCCTGCTTTGTAAGAACATCTGATCAGTTGTTGCTTCCGGCATACAGTGAATTCACAGGACTGGATACAAAAAACCTTCCCAAAGGAGGAAGATTTTTTGTATTTACGGATGCTGAAATTTATGAGATCTAATAGTTTTAATCCAATGTTTTTTTCATCATCAGATCGGTTTGTTCATCATTTCCTAATCTGAAAATATGCTGATCAAATTCTACAAAGCCATTTTTTTTGTAAAAACTAAGGGCTTTTAAATTCTTTTCCCAAACGCCCAGCCAAATGTATTTCTTTTGTTGGCTTTTGGCTATTTCCAAAGATTGATCATATAATAATTGACCTATCTTTTTAACCTGATGGTTGCTCTTTACATAAATACGCTCAATTTCAAGGGCGGTTTCATCCTGTAATTCTGTTTGTGCGTTACCTATATTGAGTTTTAGATAGCCTACAGGATTATCATCTTCCCAGGCGATAAAAAAGAATGAATCAGGATTATTAAGTTCTGCTGTTATCTTTTCTTTATTGAAGCTTTCTTCAAGGTACCGATCCATCTCTTCTTCAGAATTGCTTTCCCCAAAGGTTTCGGCGAAAGTTTCTTTTCCGATCGCCTGTATAATTTCAAAATCTTCAGGAAAGGCTTTGTTAATGATTATCGAGCTCATTTTTAATCAATTTTATCGTGATATACAAAGTTACAAATAGATTCTTACAATAGTTTATGGAAACTTCTATTTCCCTCTTGTCATTGTTTTTACCGATAGCAGCCATCGAGAAAAAAGGCTTTTAAGATGTCTAAATATTCAGGAAATTTGTAGGATGAAAATTATTCCTCTTAAAGAAGGCAATTTTTTAGCCAGCAAAACCAAAGACTTTAGTCTTCTTGATACTACATCGGACCTTACTAAAGGGCTGAGGATGTCAATACAACCTTTTCTGATTGTTACAGAAAATGATTATATCCTTTTAGATGCCGGAATCGGATGGAAAGATGAAAACGGGAAAATGGTCATGCTCCAAAAACTGGAAGAGGAAAATATTGATCCCGGTCAGATAACGAAAGTCCTTTTCTCCCATCTTCATAAAGATCATATCGAAGGTGCCATACGATCCACAGAACATGGCTTTGAAGCTACGTTTCCTAATGCGGAACTCTATATTCAAAAACGTGAGCTGGACTTTGCCATGGAAAATAAAGGAAATCCTTCTTTCGATTTTGAAGTACTTGAAAAGCTGATTCGCTTACCCAATGTGGTCTGGATGAATGATGATCAAGGACAGCTTACCGATGAAATCTCTTATGAAGTTGTGGGCGGACATACTCCTTTCATGCAGGTTTTCTGGATCAGGGAAGATGGAGAGATTGCTTTTTATGGAGCTGATGATCTTCCGCAGGAATCCTATTTACAGTACAATGTCGCTTTTAAAACTGATTTTGACGGCAGGAAAGCCATGGAATTAAGACAAATGTGGCAAAAAGAAGCTGAAGAAAATCACTGGAAGATATTATTGTATCATGACCTCAAAAAAGGTATCATAGAATTTTAAGAATACACTATAAGTCATTAAACCATTTGTAAATATCGACTTCTGATGGAATGTTCAGTTTTTTCCGAAGTCGGTTCTTTCGGTTTTGTACTGCCTTAGGGGTTACATAGGTATAGGTTGCAATCTCTTTAGTAGATAAATTTAATTTTAAATAAATACAAAAAATCAATTCAGAATTTTTGAGGTTAGATTGTATAGCAGATATTTTATCAAAAAAAGAAGGATAGGCTAATCTGAATTTGTTCAATAACCTTGGCGAGTTCTCTTTGGCCAATGCTATGATTTCATCTTGAGCAAAAAATTTTTGGTTTAAATCTTCTAAATTTAATTCAGGTTTTTCGTTTTTCATATTACTTTTTTCATCTCTACTAAGCTCTGCAGCACTAGTTATTTTTAACTACAGAATTAATTTCTGTTTTTATATTTTCGCTTTTGGCGAATCAGCTATACTGTTGTCATCAACGAAATGACGCCTTTTTTATTTTTATTTATTCAAAATTTTATCATATTACAAAATAAAGCTTGCCCTCTATCAGGAATGCCATCATTAAAAATTAGAGTAATTATTTTTTACATGAAGACAAAGAAAGAAAAAATGATTAAAATTTTCTTGAATTGAAATACCACATAGATACCACGCCAACTCTCATATATCCCAATCCAGCTTTGATTTTAAGTGATTTTTTTAATTCATTCGCTTTTTTAGTAATCAAGGGTCAAATATAAAGTATTCCTTATCTTGTTTTTTATGATTACAATCAATCTTTTGAAATTTTATTGGTCTTTTATTGATCGATCTTTACACAGATTTTAAAATAGCAAAAATAGTGCTGTGTGGTACCTATGTGGTATCTTTTTTTTAGGAAATTTGCTAAAATTATTTTCTCTTTACTTTTTTAAATAATTAGATAGCAAATATTCGCTATTTCGTAATATTTAATTTTAAATCTATAGTCCGATTCAATATGATAACCGAAGATCTATTGCTTTCTTATGGAGCAGAAATTAAAAATTATAAAGCAAACGAAATCATCTTTCGGGAGGGTGAGTTTTCGTTATATTATTTCCAGATTCTCAAAGGAAAAATAAAACTCAATAATTATACGGAAGATGGAAAAGAGTTTATCCAGAATATTTTTTCTGACGGGCATAGTTTCGGAGAGTCAATTCTATTTGTAGATAAACCCTACCCAATGAATGCTATCGCCTTAAATCCGTCAAGCGTACTCAGGCTGCCCAAACCTGATTTCCTAAATTTATTAAAAGAAAATCCGGATATATCACTCAGCATATACCACTGTCTTGCAGACCGGATGTATCATAAATATATTATGTTTTACAATCTTTCATTTCAGAATCCGACCTCTAAACTCCGTTTATTGATGGATTATCTGAAAAGTTACCACGAAGATAAAATTCCTTATTCATTTCAAATTCCCTTAACCCGACAGCAACTGGCATCCCTTACAGGCCTTCGCGTAGAAACGGTTATTCGGGTGATCAAGAACATGGAAAAAGAAAATGTCTTAAAAATTGTGAATCGTAAAATTTTTTACTAAAAAAACTAAGACCTAAACACTAAAACGACCCTCATGAATTCACAAATTGTAAAAGGAGTCTTATGGACTGCCCGAAAAATAGAAAACCATTATATTTTAAGCCTTAAAGATGAAGCCAATATCATAGATGCCCTAACTGATTTTATCAGCCACGAGAAGTTTACAACCGGGAAGATTTCAGGGATTGGTATTTTGGAGGAGATTACCTTACGCTTTCTGGATCCCAATCTGAAAAAACATGTATACACAAGATTAAGTAAGCCCACGGAAATACAACATATTTCAGGAAATATTTCAGAAACCGATGGGAAAATTTTGCTTCATTTAGATGTGACACTAGAATGGAAAAACGGGACACTTCTGTCTGGCCAGATGGTAGATGCCAGAGTATATGGTTGTACAGAATTCTTCTTTTATTCTCTGGAAACTAAGCCTGTTTTACCTGAAAATGATAAAAAAGCCCCGGATTTCCATGATGTATCCCAATGGAGTTTTAACTGATCTTTTAGATTTTGATACGAAACGGATCTGAAAATGCTTTGGGAATCCACTGCCATTGATCCTGTATTTTGTCGATATATCCAATTCCCGGCCAGGGAAGATGACAGGTTGTTACAAGTGTTTTATTCAGGTAGCAATCCTCTAGAACTTGCTTTCTTGTGGCAATTCCCTGGTCAAAATTCACGTCCCATCGTGTTCCCCATTCAGGATATCTAATCAATAAGGGAGAGTGGACAACATCTACTATGTGGGTAATCGATTGTTTTCCGGAAAAGATATTAAAAATAATATGTCCTGGAGTATGGCCCGGTGCAGCTTGCGTTTGAATACAGGAAAAAAGAATATCTCCGGGATGAAATATATTTAAACGGTCTTTAATTACCGACAATGTCTTTTTCTGTAACAGTCCGTTAGGATAAGAATCGGCAGGCATTTTACTATAAGAAAAATCTTTTTCTTCACTAGTCCAGAAATTCAATTCCTGAGCAGAAATATAATAGTCTGCATTGGGATAGATCCGCTCATCTTCTCTGGAAAGGATGCCGCCAATATGATCCCGGTGGGCATGAGTAATCAGGATATCTGTAATGTCTTCGGGAAATATTCCAATTTCCGTAAGACTATTCTGAAGCCAGCCTGCACTTTTAGGGTTATGATATCCTTCACCGGTATCAACGAGTATATTACGATTTCCCTTTCTGATCAGAAGAGTGCTGATCGGCAGCTTGTAATCATCTTCAGACAAATATAAAGCTTTTAATGCATCTGAAACGATTTCTTTTTCTATTTCGGGCGCCAATATAGGCTGTGGTGTTCCGATTCCAAAAGACCCGTCTGAAAGGATATAAACTTCCAGATCTTCCATAAGAATCTGAATAAATGCACTGTTTTTAGCTTTCATCTCTATTAATTGGACAATTGCTTTTCTTTAAACAGGATTTTACTGAATGCTTCTGCAGCTAAATGTACCTGTACTGCCCAATCATCAGCAGCATCGCTTCCGGCATCATCAGAAATATATTTAAGACATAAAAACGGAATATCTTCTTTCATAGCGATTAAAGCTAAAGGATAAGCTTCCATATCTACAATATTATAATCGGTTTCTGTATGACCCATTTCAAAACTGTCCCCACTTCCACAGGTTCCGGTTTTCATGTCTTCCATTTTCAATCCGTATTCAAGCAAAGGAGGAATTCCTGATAGCGGGGTTTCATATTTTTTAAAACCAAGGCCTCTTACATCCATATCCCGCTGAATAAATTGAGTGCAGCAAATTACTTCTCCTTTTGTAAAGCTTTGACTTCCTGCTGAACCCAGGTTGATGATCAGTTTAGGCTTTTTTGTAAATATTGATTTTGTCAGTGCCGAAGCGGCATTCACTTTTCCTATTCCTGTAATCAGTTTGTTGGTATGTTCAAAAAGGTCTGCCGCTTCAGATTCCAGGGCAAAAACAAAAAGAACATCTGGTAAGGCAACGGAAAATTCAGAATTAATGGTTATCATGGATCGGTCGATTGTTTAAGAAATAATGAGTACAAATATATTATAATAACGTGATGTATTTATCAAAAAAGGATACGAAAAAAGGCTTTTTCTAAATAGAAAGCCTTTGTATGATTGATCTAATTTAAATTATTTTGAATGGTATTTTCTAATCATCACATCGTATCTCCATTTTCAGGAAAGTCCAGCAATGTGTACGCATTTTTGGGCAAGAATTAAAGTTGGATCAACAAGCTGGATCTTTTTTCCGGAATGATCCATTGAGTTTTGGTCATTAAACATCAATGGAAGTTCTGTGCAACCAAGAATAATAACATCAACATTAGAGTCGATAAGATATTCTGCTGCTTTTAGAATCTGTTCTTTACATTCCCCTTCCGTATAGCCTGCTTTAACTCCTTTTTCTCCAAAAATACTTTCCATTACATATTCCTGATGCTCTTTATCCGGAATGGTAATCTTAAGACCATAATCGGCAAGAACGTTATGATATACCCTGCTTTCTATCGTTCCGGTAGTACCCAAAAGCCCAACATTGATTGTATTTCCAAAGTGATTGGCGATATATTCAGCCGTTGTCGTAAGCATATTTACAATAGGAATATTAAGGTAAGACTGAATACTGTTTACAAAAGCATGTGCCGTATTACAAGGAATGGCAATGGCATTTGCACCTTCCGCTTCCAATTGTTTACAGGTCGCAAACATCGCCATTGTTGGATCTGATTCATTATAGATCAGATGGGCTGTCCTGTCCGGAATTTGAGGGTTTTGCTCTACAATCATTTTAATATGATCCTGGTCTTTTTTAGCCGAAGTATTCCTGATCACTTTATTCATGAAATCCACAGTTGCAGAAGGACCTACCCCACCTAATATGCCCAGTTTAAATGCTTTTGGGTATTTTTCTCCATGATTGTTCAGGGCATAATCAGCATAAACCTGATTGATGTCAATAATCCGTATTCCTCTTTTCCTTAATGTTTCCGTTACTAAAGACAGCTCTGTAATGCATGGAAGAATCACATCGCATTGATCCTCCAGCTCGCAGCAAACCTCATAGATATGCTCCAATGGGAGGCCATCCAAATTTCCGTTTTTGATTCCTCTTTCATCATATATGGCATTCATCAGTTTTTCTTGATCCGAAGGAAAAACCAGTTCATATTCCTTAAAATGAGTCGTAAGAACATCCGATTCTTTAATAAAATCGGATGTCAGAATGCCAATTTTAGAGCCTTTAGGATAATACTCTTTCAGGTAATCCAAAATCGCATTATAAAGACTGATAATGGGAATAGAAATTTCTGTCTGAAGTTCATTTAAGAAGGAATGGCTGGCAAAGCAAGGCAAAAGGATTTTGGCTACCTTCTGTTCTTCAAATTTCTTACAAATGGTATAGGTATAAAATTTTCTTGACCGAATATCCTCCTGGTGATGTAGTGGAACATCTATTTGATTAAAAGGCTGCTGCTCAAATATAAAATGATAATTCATTTGGTTTTTGAGGACTTTTGGAGATTTCAAAAGCTTAAAAAACAGATCACCTCCTGATAATGTACCTAAACCTCCTATTATTGCAAGTTTTTCCTGGATTTCCATGCTTTAATTTTTCATGATCAAACAAATTTATAGAATAAAAACAGGTTTGAAAGTCTAGATTATAAGTTTTTTTCATGAATAAAAAATAATGGGATAAAATACATCAGAGCCATACGACTTTCTGTTCCGGTTGGTGTTCCTGTCCAAGAATATCTCTATATAAATCAGGTCT
The DNA here is from genome assembly GCF_002285635.2 of Chryseobacterium piperi. Lineage (NCBI taxonomy): Bacteria > Pseudomonadati > Bacteroidota > Flavobacteriia > Flavobacteriales > Weeksellaceae > Chryseobacterium > Chryseobacterium piperi. The sequence continues at coordinate 1,019,021 of NZ_CP023049.2, forward strand.
TCTTGCTTTGATATAACGGTATCCTCCTGCCTGAGTTAGTTTTTCAGGGGTAATGGTAGCCGTGACAAAAGAGTCTTCAAAGGAGCCGCATTCTGCTAAAATATCTCCAAAAGGATCAATAATCATAGAATGTCCGTTCTTCAATTGATCATCATCCATCCCAACAGGATTGGAAAAAATAACATAAACCCCATTATCGTATGCTCTTGAAGGAAGCCATTTCATCAGCCAGTCTCTGCCTTTCATCCCCTCGAATTCAAGGCGCAATGAAGTAGGGTCATTTTCACGATTTGCCCAAAGTTGAGGGTCTACAAACCCGGCTCCCGGTCTTGAAGAAGGCGTACACATGGTAACATGGGGCATAAAAATAACGTCAGCCCCCAAGAGTTTGGTCGCCCGTACATTTTCAATAATATTGTTATCATAACAAATTAAAATACCGAATTTCCATCCATGAATTTCAAAAATACAGTATTCATTTCCTGCTGTCAGATTCGGATTGATGAATGGATGAAGTTTTCTGTATTTGGCAACCAATCCGTTTTTATCTACACAGACATAAGCTTTAAAAAGGTTATCATTTTCATCCTTTTCAAAAAGCCCTGCCAATATTGTAATGTTAAATCTACCGGCGATCTTCTGTAACCTCTGAATACTTTTTCCTTCAGGAATACGTTCAGCGATATCCAGCATTTGATCTCTGGTAAGCTTTCTGGCAAACGTATATCCTGTCATGGAACATTCATGAAAGGCAATAATTTGAGAACCTTTTGCAGCTGCTTCCCCACTTAGCTTTTCAATAATCGAAAGGTTGTAGTCTTTATCTCCGCTTTTATTTTCAAATTGGGCGGTTGAAATTTTGAGATTGTTCATACTTTTTTCAGCAAAATTATAAAGGCTTGGGTTTCTGAAATTGTAAAAAACCGACATCTGTGGAGATTATTCTCTGTCTTTTTGATAATACAGATGAACAGTAGGTTTGCTTCCCGCAGATTACATTGATCGCACAGATTATTATAGGTAAGTTTAAAAATCTACGTAATCTGCTTGATCTGCGAGATAATGTATCATTTCGACGGAAGGATAAATCTTAAGTATATAAAAGTTTTTGTGATTTAGTTTTTTACCACAGATCGCCTTTAGATTTACACAATGAATTAGTATTAAATTAGATAATAATTATATTCTGAAGAACCAGAGAAAATAAAGTGAACTAAACAGATTTCCAGAACAGAACTATTCTGAGTATCAGACTTTATTTTCTCTTTTGAATATCTGCCATTTAGAATGTTAAGCATTAAGGCTTATTAAAGGTTTTAGCATTATTCAAAATGGTTCATTCAGGATAAATCCTAAATCCAAAGTTATGAAAAGTTATTTTATAGGAATTGATATTTCCAAAGATACCTTGGATGTTTGTATCATGAGTGATTCTGAAGAGAAAGACATTTTTTTTAAAGTTGAAAATACTCTATCAGGAATTGAAAGTATGATTTCAAGAAACATCCCAGAGAATGCTCAATTGTGGTATTGCTTTGAAAATACAGGAAATTATGGGCTGCTCCTTGCCAGGATATTGGAAAGCCAAGAAATAAGCTATTATCAGGTCCCGGCTCTCGAAATAAAATTAAGTCAGGGAATACAAAGAGGAAAGAATGATCGAGTTGATGCCTGGAGGATTGCCAAGTATGCAAAAACATATTGCAAAGAACTTAAACCTTATCTCCTTCCCAGTAAAGAACTGCTTAAGATAAAAAATCTTCTTACCTACAGAAATCATTTGATAAAGGTAAGAACACAGTTCAAGAATGAGATAAAAGCTTTTTATCAGATCAATAAAATAGCTGATGTAAGTTTTGAAATTAATGATATTATGGGCCATATACAGCAACTGGATAAAAATATAGCATTAGTTGAAGAAAAAATAAAACAGGAAATCCATAATCAACAACACCTCAACCGAAACTTTGAAAAAATAACCAAAGTGAAAGGGGTTGGATTCCTCACAGCAGCTTATATGATTGTATTAACGAATAATTTTACAAGTTTTCAAAGCCCAAGGAAATTCAACTGTTATGCAGGGATTGCTCCTTTTGAGCATACATCAGGAACAAGTGTTCAAGGCAAAACTAAAACAAGTAAACTTAGAAATAAAAGAATTAAAACGATTCTTTTTAATGGTGCTAATTCTGCCGTAATTTATGATGAAGAATTAAAATCTTATTACCAAAGAAAAAAACAACAGGGAAAAGCACATAATTCTATTATCAATGCTGTATGCTGTAAAATTGTATATAGAATATTTGCTGTCGTAAAAAGGGAAGAACCTTTTGTAAATTTAACAAGATATAATTTGCATATGTCTTAGAATACTCAGATTATCACGGATGTTTATGATTGCTTTTTTACTCTCGCAGATTAAGCAGATTGAGCAGATCTTTCTTTTTAGAACCGGTACTTTTGTTCTTATAAATTTACTATTGATGTATTTCCAGCAGATTACACTGATCACACAGATAATTATAGATTAAGTTTAAAAATCTGCGTAATCTGCTTAATCTGCGAGAGATAAAAAATATTTAAAACTTATTAGATCTTATTTCCCACAGATGGCATAGATTATACTGATTTTTATGGGTGAATTTTAAGATTCTCTTTTAAAGTTCTATAAAGTTTACAGCCAGCTTGTTCTTCGTTTTCATATACTGACCGGGGGTGAGCCCAATACTATTTTTAAACTCTTTAATCAAATGAGATTGATCTGAATAACCAGCTTCATATGAAAGCCCGGTCATTGTTTTTTGTCCGTTATCTTTTATCAGGCTTAAAAAATGATGAAGACGTATGATCGTATTATATTTTTTAGGAGATATGCCGATCTGATTTTCAAATGTTCTTTCAATATGTCTTTCGGAATATCCTGTAAAATTTTCCAGATCTTTTAGAGATGCAGATCCTTTATTTTTGAGCATATACTGCTGAGTATTGATCAACCAATAATCAACAGGATTGCTTTTAGAAATCAGCTTGATAAAGAAATCATTGAGTGCAGCTATGATCATAAAAGGATCATTCTTATTGTATAAACTCTCCTGAAATGGCTGTAATTGGCCCTTTAAAATATCGGCAGCCGAGATAATTTCGTTTTTTATCTCTTTTGCAGATACACCAAAAAGCAGATTGAAAAAATAAGGCTGAAAGACTACTGCAAGTAAAGAAAAAGTTCCCTGGGTTACGAGATCTTTATAATGGGTTGGCTGTCCATAAAAAAAAGATAAGGGAAGATTCTTGCCTAAAACATCATCATGCATATGAATATCACCGGAAATAATGAGACCCGTATTTCCATCAGCAAAGAGCCGCAGCTTTTTTATATCATTTTCCGGATTGTCCAGGAAGATATAATGCTTGATGTAATTGGTCAGTTGTTTTGGTGGAGCGATTTGCACCATCCAAAATTAATCAAAATAATCGGCTAATGTTTGCTATAACTTTAGTTTTTTAACTACCCAGGGTAAAGTAAGCCCTTGTCCCAAAAGAGATAATAATACAACAGCAATAGACAGGAAAATAATCTCATTACGCATCGGAAAGGGCTCACCGTTATTGATAACGGTAGGAAGACCGAGGGCAATGGCCAATGATACAATCCCCCGCATTCCGGACCAGGTAATGATAAAACTGGTTCTGGAGTCAAATAAAGCATCTTCACTGATCTTTCTTTTCCCTTGAAAGGCCCTCTGAAGATTAAACTGCTGTAAATACACCCTTGCCATCCTGATGAGTAAAGTTACCAATACAATAACCCCGGCATAACCGGCGAACGTCCACACCTGAACTTGGGGCATTTTCTTTAATATGATGGGAAACTCAAGGCCTATTAATAAAAAGATCAATCCGTTAAGCAAAAAAATAATGACATCCCAAAAATTACGGGACTGTTCTTTTACATGATCAGGAAATTTAGTCCTGCTGAGTTTAGACATTCCCAGCCCAAGAACAACCACGGCAATTACTCCCGATACTTCAAAATGTTCCGCAATAAGATAGGTTACAAATGGCATCAGAAGAATCAGGCCATTAACCACCATAGCATCCTTGCGGAAGAAACCGATAGTAAATCGTAATGCTGTAAAAATAATCCAGCCAACCAGAAACCCGCCTCCTAAAACCATTACAAATTCGATGGAAGCCTTCCAGGTTACAAAAGCGATTCCCGTAACTGCTGCTACTGCAAAACGATAGGAAACAAGTGCTGAAGCATCATTAATAAGGCTCTCCCCTTCCAATATGGTAATTGTTTTATGAGAAAGTCCCAATCCTTTCGTTACTCCTACAGCGGCAACAGCATCAGTAGCAGAAAGAATAGACCCTAAAACAAAAGCTAATGGCCAACTCATTCCGGGAATTAAATAATAAGCGAGGACAGCGATTCCAGCAGTCGTTAGAAATACCAGTCCAATCGCTAAAGTCCCAATGGTATTAAGATTGGTTTTAAACTGTTGAAAAGAAATATTAAAAGCTGCATCATACAATAATGGTGGCAGAAAGAGAAGCATAATGATTTCCGGATTAATCTCAATCTCAGGCATTGCAGGAACGAAACCAATGATGATTCCTACAATTAACAGCAGCATCGGAGCCGGAATTTTAATTTTACCTGCCAAACCGGATACCCCGATCATCAACGCCATAATCACTAAAATAACAGCATAGTTTTCCATTTCAATCAATATTACTTCTGAAATTTTTTATTCTAAAATATTTCAATATAATAGGAACGATATAAAAGTAACAAAAAAACCGGATTGGTAATATACTATAAAATATAAAGACTGTTTTTAGAAATAGTAGTTTAGTTAAAATATGAATCTTGAAAATTTCTACGAAATCGCAAACTTCAAAGAGCAGAGAACAGATACTTATATTGATAGCAACGAGGCTGTCTCAAAAGAGATAGCCTTTTTTATGCAAAAAGGAAAGCTTTCGCTTTCCTAATAGTTGCAAATTGATTAATTTGCATTGTGTTAAGTACGTCAAAAGTAGTCTTTAAAGATTACACCCCCAAAGAAAATCTGCTTTTTCCTCCCAATTTATCGGAGTTGATTGATGAGCGACATCCTGTGAAAATTGTTTCAAACATTATTGATGGCTTGGATATCAAAAGCTTAATTAAAACCTACAAACCTGGCGGAACATCTTGCTACCACCCGAAAATGCTTTTGAAAGTTTTGATTTATGGCTATTTAAGCAATATCTATTCAAGCCGCAAAATGGAGCAGGCCTTGAAAGAAAACATCCATTTTATGTGGCTCTCTGCAATGAGCCGTCCCGATCATAACACCTTAAACAGGTTCCGTAGTGAACGATTGAAAGGTGAGATTAAAGCTATTTTCACACAAATTGTTCTTCTTTTGGAAAAGGAAGGTTTGGTAAGTCTGAAAACCACTTTTGTAGATGGCACCAAGATAGAAGCCAATGCCAATCGCTATACTTTTGTTTGGGGAAGAGCTGTCAAAAAACACAAAGAAAGGATTGCAGAGCAATTAGAAGAGCTTTGGAACTATGCAGAAACAGTTGCCAAAGACGAGCTTGAAAATACAGAAAGTATTGATTTTAAAGAAGTAGATTCTGAAAAAGTAACTCAAACCATCGAAAAGATCAATGAAGTTTTGAAAGATAAAAAAGTAGCTTCAAAAGTTCGTCAGAAACTGAATTATGCTAAGAAAAACTGGGCAGATAATTTAGAGAAATATAAAAAACAGCAAGAATTATTAGAAGATAGAAATTCCTATTCCAAAACCGATACAGACGCTACTTTTATGCGAATGAAGGAGGATCATATGCGAAACGGACAACTAAAACCCGCTTACAATCTACAAATTTCTACCCATAGACAATTCATTTTACATTATTCAATTCATCCCAACCCAACAGACACCAAAACATTAGCGACTCATTTACTGGGTTTTGAAGAAAGCTATCATAAAGCTCCCAAAGAGCTTGTTGCTGATGCTGGTTATGGCTCAGAAGAAAATTACAACTTGTTAAAATCTAAGAAAATAAAAGCTTATGTTAAATATAATTACTTCAGAAAAGATCAGAAATCGGGACAAATAACCACTTCACAAAACAATCCTAAATTGGCAAAAATCAGAGAAAAGGTTTTCAAACTTCTTAATACCAGCAAGGGCATCAAACTCAGAAAACAAAGATGCCATGATGTTGAACCTGTTTTTGCAGAGCTCAAACACAACAAAAATTTTAAACGATTCATGCTTCGGGGAAAAAATAAAGTCGAGGTAGAAATCGGCATACTCGCAATTGCCCACAATCTAAAGAAAATGTCAAAAGCAGCCTAAAACAGACTGCTTTTTTGACTTATATCTTCTTTTTTCCAAGATATTTTTTTTATTCAAAATATCGAAATCTTTTTTCAATGAAATACTAAAAAGAGACTGTCCTTTTGAGACAGCCTCGCTATTATTATTATTATTATTATTATTATTATTATTATTATTTATCCCAACCTATATGATTTCGTAAAATTGAACGATTAAATATTTTATCATATCCCACAGGCTTATAAAATAATAATGTAATAACCAGAGACTTTCTAAGATTGTTACTGTCATTTTCTTTTTTGATTACATACTGTACATATTTTTGATGTATATTAGGACCCGCAATGCTAGTATCTTTCACTTTAATATTCCTTAGCAGAATATCATTTGGATTTATTTTTTCATAATTCTTATGAGAAAATTAAGGTCTACCTGCATTACCCCTGAAAAAATACCAGGATCCGCAACCAAATTTTTATAGCCTTCAAAATCATTAACTTTAGCTACACTCCAAAATTTCTGAACAGTTTTCTTTATTTCTCCTTCCTCCTTTTCTTTTTGATTAACACTACAACTAATGCTTAAAAGAATTAATCGTATTGATAAGTATTAAATGTTTTCATTAGCTAGGAATCTGAATTGTCTGATATTATATTTCTTTCTATTTGTTTCCCAATATACTTTGTACTTGCTTGGTTTATAGGATAATAAAATCGATTTATTTTTATTTCCCGAGAAGTTACAAACTTCGCAGAGCAAAGCAAAATAATCGTTAGTATCACTTATAACATTAATCTTTTTTAAACTTCACAATACATAATTCGATGAATTGTTGCTGTGTGAAGATTATTTTATTTTCATTTACATATATAAAAATAATGAGTCGTTTTTAACGGTATTGGATTTTTTATCATGAACATTTAAAAGAAAAAATGCCTGATAATTACCTGTTTTAATATTTTTGGGTTTCAAATACTCGACACTTTTTATAATTTTTATTTCGTGTTTCATACTGTCCTCTACTTTTGCATATTTTGATTTGATTCGTTCCAAATCCTTTATTGTTTTAACATTCTCAAGCTCTTTTGTTAATTGTTGCTGTTGCTTATTTAATATTATCAATCTCTGATTAGAATATTGAGATACGAAGTCAGCCTCTTGCCATTCTTTTAAAGTATCAAATTTTAAAAGTTGAATGGATTCTAAAGAAGAACCGTCTTGTTTAAGTTCTTTTGCAATTTATGATCTATTATATGATTTGCTTAAGTTGGTCCGTAAGCTCTATAAAAATTATCAAACCTATAACTCGTAGTCCTGTTGACTTTATTTTGAATCCGGGCAAATCAGTACTTAATTTTGTAGAAGAATAAATAGAAAAAACAAAGCTACTGCAAAAGGCAGTAGCTTTGTTTTTGTTTTCTATAAAGTTACAAACTTTGTAGACCTATATGCATCCTGCCATCGACTAAATTATTTTAATGTATCAGAAATATAAATATCATTCTGTCCGATATTACCATTTTTTAATTGAAACATTTCCCAAAAGTTCCCTTGAATAATTAAGTCATTAGGATAAGAACCTTTAGGAATTTGAAACTCACAATTAAATATGTTTTTATTTTTAATACCTATACATTCTAAATGCTTTTTTATCTTTCCTCGAAAAAAGTATCTATAATTTAATTTCCCTTCTGAACGAATTTCATCAGTTTGAATAGGCATATAAAATTTATATTTAGCTGAGTTTCTAGTTTTACTAAATTTATAAAACTTACTATTTAAAGTATCTATTTTTCCTTTTTTAAATAAAATAAATTGATTTACAAATTCTTTATTTTCAATCAGTTTATAGTCTAATTTTGCTAGTAAATCTTTCGTATTGATATCGGAGACGCTCCACCAACTAATCCTAACATTATTTTTATTTACATACCCATTTATGATATAATTATTGAATAATCCTTTAACTTTATATAAAGAATCATTAATCTTATGCTTTTCAATATTTTTTAAATTTTTAAGATTAGTTGCAATTGAAAAATACTCTGTTGAACTTAAATTTTTATACTTATCTTTCTTTTCTTCTTTACATGAAAAAACTAAAGATAATAATATAACTAAAATATATTTTTCTTTATATATATTACCATTTTGAACGTTTTGTTGAATCTGCTGTTTTATATAATCTGGACCAAGCTTGATTGAATGTTTCTCCTTTTTTTACAGGTGTTTGATACATCGTATCCTTAAGACCGCTTTTATCATAAGTATAATCTTTATAATAAACAGTATCTGTTTTATTAATGCTTTTTTCTGTTTCACTATAAAATAAATTTTCAACATCAGTTAATCTGTTTATTGCCTGTGAAAAAGCATAAAGTAAACCTCCTCCTATTTTTTCAGGAAAAGTACTTGGTGTTATAAAATTATCAAAGTTAATTGTATTAATTTTATCATTAGGTAATTTTTTATCCCAACTGCTTGCATCAAAGTCTCTACTCATAAGACTTGTAGTAAAAGAAGGAAATTCTTCGGCTGTCCAAGTAGTCCACGTACCACCTGCAAACATAGGCATAGCGCTTGTAAAAGCATCTATTGCTCCATATGACTGGGCGTAACTAGCAGATCCACCTTCATTTAATCTTACATATCCAGCTTCTCCATCAGGTCCAATTTTTGCATCAGCAAGAACTGTCCCATTTTTAGCGAAACCATCTACGCCTGCCTTTTCTTGAGCCTGCTCTACAGTTGTGACAGTTGCATCATATTGCCATTTCCCATCTTTCCGAATCCAATCTTGTTCTGATCTACCATCCGGATCAATAAATCTTATAGGATTGTTTACTGCATAATTATATGGAGTAAACCTCCTTGAAGTTTCTGCTAAAGGGTCAACAACTCCCCATCGTCCTATATCCGACATATACATTCTAGCTCCAAAGTCATACATCCCGGTTTCAGTTTGTAATTCCTTACCATTATACTTATATTGATAGCAACGCCACTCAATGAGTGGCGTTGGCTATTATTTATCCCAACCTATGTGGTTTTGCAAAATTACAGAATTGTATATTTTATTATACCCAACAGGCTTATAAAACATGAAAGTTATAATCAATGGTTTTTTCAGGTAATTACTATCATTCTCTTTTTTAATTACATATTGTACATATTTTTGTTTATTTTGAGCAAATGTTACAACAGTATCTTTCACTTTTATATTTTTCAGTAGAATATTATTAGGATTTATTTTATCATAATTTTTTTTCAAAAAATAAAACTCACCTTGAATGCCACCAAAAAAAGTATCACTATCATCTATTAAACCATAGACCTTTTGTAAATCATTTTCCTTAACTGCTTTCAAGTACTCTTTAACAGTATTTTTGATTTGTTCTTCATCTTTTTTCTTCTGATTTACACAACAGCTTATATTCAATAAGAATAGTATTCCTAAAATGTATTTAATTGTTCTCATTATTGTGGTATATTTCTACTTTTTGTTGTTAATTGTTCGTCAAGTGGTTGTACAGGTAAATTATTATTTCTCAGAATTTGTGTTCCGTTTTGGATTATTAAAGAATTTGGCATTAATCCAGCATCCGCATTAGGTAAAGTACCATCAAAAACAAAATTAATAACATCATTTCTTGTTTGCTGGTTCATATCGATTCCACTTTGATCAACATAATTAATAGCTTGCCCCATAAATCCTGCTTGATTCTCAATTGTCTTAACATCATTTGATGCCTGTACATAATCGCTTGTACTTTTAATAGCATCAGGAATACTTGCTCCCAATTTTGCTAATTTGACAATCTCTTTTATTCCACTGCTTGCTGAGATTGCTTGATCAGCTCGGTATTGCTTAATATTCCACATTTCCGAACCTGTTTTTGTTGTTTTAAAGCTCTGTCTAACTTTAGTAGATATTTTATCTCTTGTATTCTGCATTTGCACAGCATCAGGTACTGGACACTGTATTTATAAGAATTAAGTCTTAGACCTGTACTTCCTGAAGTAAATCTTGCCCCATCAGGATTATATCCAGTTGTTGATAATCCAATATCTCCTGCTGTAAATGTTGCCTGACCACTACTATTCATTTGAGAAACTGGAGCTCTTTTTACTTTCATCGCATTTCCATTAATTGCAAAAAATCCAGTATGATTTTTCAATAATTCCAAACCTTCCAACTCAACACCCATTCCCATTTTATTCTCTTGGAAAGCATAGGTAGAATTATAAGGATATTTTTCAGCCAAAGGATCTATGTTGAAGAAACGACCAACATCCGGCATATATTGACGCCACTTAAAGGAATAAAAACCCGTCTCCTGTAGCTCTTGCCCTTGATACTTGTAGTTAAACTATCTAATCTAACAAAGAAAAGCTGCCATTGGCAGCTTTTCAAGCTATTATTAAGGTTCTGAACTCTTACAATTTTCAAAAAATTCACTTATTTGTTCTTTACTCTCAACAAATTTACCATTTTTAAAATATGCATATTCACCATATACGACTGATTGATTCTTTATTTCAAAGCTGTCTATACGATAATCTGATGGCTTTAATAATTTATCTAAAATTTTCTTTCCGTAATCACTTGTTTCATTAGTTGCATCTGTAAAATAAAAAACAGGGAAACCTTTATATTGATAAGACTTATAAACAGGTAACTCATTATTATATAACATCCTATCTACAGAAAAAATTATCTCTTTATCACATTTTCTAATAAAAGTAATTCCTATATATTTTATCTTTTTTCCATCATTGATAGTTCTATCTAAGATATTATAAAATTTTATATCTACTTTTTTATTCAATTGTGCAGAATTACAACTAAAAATAGAAAGTAAAAAAAAGAAAAGACTAATTTTTTTTATATTTTCCTTCATAAGCTTTTAACATTGTTGTGTTATCATAAATAATTGTTGTATTATGTTTAGGAACACTGATAAATGTTGTTCCGTTTGGTGTTGCAGCTTTAATATCCAATGCTTTCACCGTTTTCCCAACCTCAAAAGAATAGTTATTTTCTTTTGTTGGAATTTTGCTTAGATAAACTCCACTTGGATTTAAAGGTCCAGTACTTAAAACACCTGGCCTCAATATAGTTGACTCCATTTTATCATTATGTGTATGTCCTTGCAAACTTACATTAACAGATTTATTATCATAAACCGGCGATATTGTATTACCACTGGTATCTCCTGAATAAACAACAGTAAGATCACCTCCAGATAAATTTGCAGTTTGGATACCCATTTCTGCGTCAATATTTCCTGAAGCAATCCAATCAGCTGCTTGGTTAAAGTATTCTAATCCTTTAGATTGATCTGCACCAAAATCTAAAAAATTTCTTGAGCCATCGGATCGAGTACGGTCGTTCACAAATCCCTTATCCCCAATTGTATACCCACCATCATTACTCTCTTTTAATTTCCTATTTTCTCCTTCTCCTTCAAAGTTATTTGATGTGTATATTACATCTTTTTCAGATTCGGCTCTCCATGAAAGACTTCCATTTTTATCTATCTCAAAAATATCTTTCCCTTGCCTTCCATCCGGATCAATAAACCTTATCGGATTATTATAGGCATAGGTGTAAGTACTCCAACGTCTGGAAGTTTCCGCCAGTGGATCAATTACGCCCCATCGTCCTATATCCGCCATATACATCCTCGCTCCGTAATCATACATCCCGGTTTCTTGCAGCTCCTTACTATTACTTGTAGTTTAATACCCACTATAGTTTTTAGTTTGTCTTTTGGAGGAAGAGTCCGTTTCACTGATTGTGAGACAGACTCATTGTTATTTCGATAATTATTTCTTTCTTATCCTTAAAAAAGTATGGCTTGGTGAGGATAGTTCAAAAGTGTAGTTCTTATCTTTACTTAACGGTTCTAAACCTTTATTCTTCTTATTATTTAGATTGTAAATTCGTAATATATTATAGTAATCCTGTAACCACGGCTTCTTTATTTCTATCTCGTAAGAGTTTTCATTTTGCTTGCCATTAATATACCTGTTGTCTTCAATGTATAATAATATGGAATCAGTTTCTTTACTAATCAGATTTTCATAATCAGATTTTTTTATTGATAAATTGCCAGGCCAATAGTTAACTAATAATTTATCTATCTGTCCTTTATGATACCTTACTATATTAAATTTAGTATAATGATCAAATATTTCACCATCCACTACAATAATAAAATCAAGGCTTTTAGTGTCTTCCTGAGCATATATTTTATTAAAAAAAAATGTCAATACCACTATAATTAAAATTTTACTTATTGATTTCATCATCTTATTTTTTTAAAATTCTTTGTATTGCTCTTTGCTCTAACGTTAATGGCTTCTGGTTACCTCTATATATAACAGCACCATTACTTCTCGTTGGAATATTCATTGTTCCGTCAGGATTTTTGGTAGCATTAGTTATGGTTCCCAATGGGCCAACAATAATATTAGTTCCATATTGTCCAAAAGTTGTCCTATCTTGAGAAGACGGCGTATTTGCAGATTGAGGATAGACAGTATTATCTACCGTTTGGACAGTAGTAGGATGCGAATGTATAGTAGTCTCCACATCTGCCACTGTTTTTCCATTTGGTATATCAGGCAGATTAGTGGATGCTGTTTGGATACCATTTTCTATAGTTGGTAATTCTCCTGTTTTGCCCCTAACAACATCCCCATTACTCATTACTAATGATGATTCTTCTTTTAATCCACCATTATTTACAGTTCTATCAAGAACGTTGAGACTTTCATTTAAGGCAGCATTACTAGGTAAAGTAACCCCAGAACTTACTGTGCTTGGATCTATATTCCCTTTTGTTTTAGAAATAGATCTTGCTTCTTTATTATCCGTAACCACAACGTTGACACCATTATTAACTCCGTCTGTCCCTATCTTCTTACCATCTTTATTAAAAAAATCAGTTAATGGAGCCCTCCCATCTGGATCGATAAAACGTATAGGGTTATTAAATGCATAATTATAGGGACTGTGTCTTGTCATCTTTTCTGCTAGAGGGTCAATTGTCAACCAACTCTACTCAACTTTTCCCTCGCGCGAGGCTTTACACTGTGATCATCTGCTCTTGCTCGCTTTCTCAAAGATAATATTTTTCTTTTCATTTGAAAAAAATAAGCAAGGATTGCACACATTTTTGATTCGTGTAATATGGTGAGCCATATTTGTAAAAAATTTAAAATTTATGGAACTTATCATTTGTTTTGTACTATCAATGATTGTTTTAATCATCGTTTCTAACAATGCCACTAAATCAAAAGACTAATTTTGACCAGTATTGTCGCTGTTGTTGTAGATGTGGACTTGTGGGTAAAATCGATATTGTTTTTAGCCCTGGCTTTATCCACAAATCCACATCCTTTACCCACTAATTTTGGGTTCCCGGCTTCATTCAACGCGGGGCGCATTTTTCCTTGATTCAGGGCGGTTGAAGCTTGGGCGAAAAAGTCTTTTTCTGTGGCTGGTTTAGCGTTGGGAAGATTCGGAGGAGTTGGCTCCTGAGGGCTGTGCCCGAAGGATAGGAAAGCATTTTACATAATCTCAAATTATAGGTGCCGATGGATTTGCCAGTAGCGCAGCTTTAGCGGAGTGGAAGGCAACGTTTAGGTGCTGCTGCGCGTATAATTTTATTATGTAATTTGCTGTGGCATTAAAGCTTTGGGAAGTTTAGGCAAGCGTGGAAGGAAAATGTCTTTTTTGTAGCTGGGGGCGGGATATTTAATTCAAAATGCAAGCATTGGAGTTTTACTTTAGATATTTTTCAATTTCCTGTTTCAGATTTTCAAGTTCGGTTTGGTTAAAATATTCCAGACTTCTTAAATATCTAAATCCTGATTTGTATTGGACTTCCCTTAAATTATATTGTTTAAGCCAAAGATTTATTCTGCTGTTTCTGATCAATTGTAAACTTTCAATATTAATCTGTTTTCTGATTTGTGATGTGATGCTGCTAAATCTCGTTTTTTCACTTAAAATAAAAAGCTTATCGGTTTCTTGTACGGTTTTTGAGATCTGTAACAGCTCTGCTCTTGTTTTATTCAGGTATTTGTAAAGTTCTAAGATCTGTGAAGCTTCTAAAGGTAAGACTCTTTCTTTTAACCGGTTTTCTGTAGCCTGGGGAACCCGGATTAGTCCTTTTTCCAGATCAATATCCTGTATGGTTAATTCCCGTAAACATCCTGAGCTTAAACCTTGATAAATGATTAGTGATACAATAACCTGATTTCTTTTTCCAAAGAGTGTATATTGTCCTTTCTTGTATTTTCTTTCTTTAAATTCTTCCTCAATATCCTGTAGTTCTTCTTCGGTTAAAAATCCTGTAATTAATAGTCTTTTGGGTGTTTTTATCCTAAAGTTCTTTAAAGGATGGTCTTTTCTTTTTCCTGTGAGTTGGAGATAGTCAAAATACTGTTCTATGGTCTTTATCTGATTGTTAACCGTTATTAACTCATATTTTTTCTGCTGTAATGCTATCATTTTTAAAAGTTCCGTTGTTCCGATTTTATCAAAACTCTGTTTCCGGGAACATAGATCTTTCCATAACAAAACCTGCTTTTCTTTTTCTACAAGTGTGCTTTCTGTGTAATGATAATGGTCTTTTAAATGCTGTAAAAATTCTTTCATAGATGGGTATAACGTTGGGTACTTTCTAAACTCCGGTGTCCTAAAAATCTGCTGACCTTTATAAGTTCCATTCCGTTTTTTAATAAATGAGTAGCAATACTGTGTCGTAATAAATGAGGGTAAATTTTCTTTTTTATATCGCTTTTCTGTGCGATTCTTTCTACAATAAATTCTATTCCTGCGGGAGTAAGGTTTCCTTTTAATCCCTGTAAAAAACATGCTCCTTTATGGATTCTTTGTTTTAGGTAGACTTCAAAAATTTCTAAGGCTTTGCTATGTATCGGAACTTCCCGCTGATAGCCGGTTTTAGATTTTCTGACGAGCACTTTCCCGTTTTCCAGATCCACATCTTCCAACAATAATTCTGCCGCTTCTCCGGCTCTTAAGCCTAAATAATACAGGCTTGCCAATACTGCTTTATCTCTTATGGTTTCTGCATTTTTTAGAAGGGTTTGTATTTCTTTTATTGATAAAATTTCTATTTCCGCAATGTGGGTTTTAAAGCTTCTGCAAATGACAAGACCCGTTTCTTTCTGCAGGATTTCTTTCTGATAATTTTTATAGATTTTAAGTGCAAAAAGATGATTGTTTATGGTACTTACATTAAGGTTTTTATGAGGTTGAGTTTTGTGTTTTCTCTGCTTTAAATAATTAATATATTCTGTTGGAAGATTTCCTCTTTCTATATAATTTCTATACTCCTGAACCATTGATAAAATCTTGATAACATTCCTTTTCTGATAATTCCTGAGTTCTAAATATCTCTTGAAGTTTTCCATCTATAACCGATTTACTTGTGTAATATTTGTGTTTTTCCGAACGCTAATCGATTTCTCTTTATTCATCGGTATTTATAAGTATTCTAGTGTTCGTTTGGTTTCCGTTTAGCGTTCGATAGCGTTCAATTTTAATTGTTCCAATTGCTTTGTAAAAGATTCTTTCAATTCTTTTCTAACTCTCTGTATATTATCGTTATATGAGATTTTATATTTAAATCCTTTATTCGCAAAACCGATTTGCTTTAAATATTCTAGTCTTACCAATTCGTTCAGATAAAACTGTAATTGTGTCTTTTTAAATCCTGTAATTTCCATTGCATCAAACCTTGAGAACTGATCTTCTTTAAAGGCTTTTTTCAACTTTTCAAAGAACTGCCTTAAACTTCCGTCTAGCTCGTCAATCTTTAAAATAATACTCTCAAATAGTATTTCTACAGCGTTCTCGATATCTTCAATCTCAGTAATTAAATAATCGTTTTTTATTTCTCTCTGATATTGATACAAAAGTGTAATTTGCTTGATAATACTTTGAAACATTTCATTTAATCGTCTCTTATTCTTTACATTACTAGGCAATTGTATTTGTGTCGCATATGGATTGATAACCTCATAATGTTTTAAATTCCTGATGATTTTTTGTATAAAGCCAACAGCCTTCTCTTCTCCGTTTTTATTAATTTCTCCGGCATTTCTGCGGTTCTGATAACTGATGATTTTCTCTGTCTGTTCCTCGCTTTCGTTGACTGCTACAATAAAGCTGCGGTTCATATTATCCTCATACAATTCTCCTTTTGTTGTTGCCGATAAACTGCTAAACTGACCTTTTACGATCTTATGACTCGATTTATTATTTCCCTTTTTATCCTTAATAGTAACCGAACTTCTTAAAACCTGGTTGCTGATAAATTCTCTCAACGCATACAATGCATCTTCCTTTAAACCGTCTAAATCTTCAATGATAATGATCTTTTGGAACAGATCGAACTCGCCCCAATTATACAAACTTGATTCTGTAATTCTTGTAAATCTCAACACATCTTCCTGTGGCATCATGTCTGCAATTCTGCTGATAATGTGCGTTTTTCCGCTTCCTGAACTTCCCTGTACAATTCCGTGTAACGGACTTCTGTTTAAATAACTGATCGTGATTAAAAATAAAAGGAGTCTGCTGTTTTCTTCGCCGATAATTCCGGCTTTTTCTATGAGCTGATTTAAGGATGTTAATAATTCTTTTTGCTGTAAAAAATCTACTGCTGTTTTCGGTTCTGCTTTTGGTTCTCTCGCTGATGGCGCAGATTCCGCAGATTTCTCTACAGTAACTTTTATTTTTTCAGTTGAAAGAAAAATATCTTTTCTTTTTTCTAACAGTTCTTTAAAAATACTTTCATCGTGTAACTGTAATGTCTCATTTATATCATTGTTCGGAAGTTCTACCGTTGATACTTTGTAACTCTTAAATTCTTCTGCATATTTCTTAACGGCTTTCTTTCCTGCATCGTCATTATCAAAACAAAAAATAATTTCCTCTAATTCTTTGAGTTCTTTGATGGCTGTTAAAATTTCTTCATTCAATCCGTTTGTTCCAAAGCAACTTATTACACTGTAATTGTCCCGTATTTCTTTTATCTGAAGCAAGCTCGCACAATCGATAATTGCTTCTGTTAATATCAGTTTTTTAGTTTCTGCTTTTGGATATCCCGGATAAATTCCGGAACGATTCTTCAGATAAAAATGTTTTCCGTTTTTGTTCTCTACGATTGCTCTAAAATAAAAGCTTACGATTTCATTTTCTTTATTCTTCAAAGGAAAAGCAATACACTTATTCGCAAAAAATACTGTAGCCTTTTTCTCCTGTTCTGTTGTTGACAAGTCCTTTATCCTGTAATAATCCAACTTCCAAAGCATTGCTGATTAATTCTTCGCTTTTCCTTTCTCCGTGATGGAACTGACCGCTGTTGTAACCAATCTCTAAAATGGAGTTGTCAAGATTCCTTTTCTCAATATATTGTTTTGCAGGAACGCTACAATACAAAGCTTTCCTAAAATAACTAAATGTGTTTTCTAAAAAGTCCGTGTCGGACAAATGATTATTTTTTTCTTTTGTAGGATTTTTTATAATTGACATTTCAGAACTGATTAAACTTTGTGCTTTCTTTATCGCTTCATGTTTCGTTAGCTTTTCGTAATCTTCTATAAACTGGATAACATCGCCGGTTTTTCCACAACTGTGGCATTTGTAAAAGTTCTTTTCCAGATTCACCTGAAGACTTGCCGTTTTATCATCGTGCATAAAACATTTAAGCATATTATTTTGGGGTTGCAAGTTGTAATACTGTAGAACCTCTGATAAACTTAAACGTTCTTTGATAGCGGAGATTTCCATAAATAAAAAATATTTTGAAAAAGTTTTATATACCTTATTGAGTACAAAGGTATATTATAAAATCTATTTTGCAAAAATTATTAGATTTTTATTTACCTTATAAAGTATTTATATTTGCTTATTATTAATAAAATACAGTGGTTTAATACCTTAAAAGATATAAATAATGGATTCGTTCGGTAAAAAATTAAGAGAATGCAGAGAAGCTAAAAACCTTTCCCAAAAGGATTTAGCAGGGATTTTAAATACTTCTTACTCTGTAATCGGAAAGTATGAACGTGATGAGATGATTCCTTCTATTGGGGTGGCTAAAAATATTGCTAAGATTTTAGGAACTACAGTTGGTTATCTTTTGGGAGAGACAGAAGAAGTAAATATTTTTAAAGATCCTGCAATGCTCAACCGTTTCAACGACATCGAAAAACTTGATCCTGAAAATAAAAAACATTTGCTTTCTGTAGTAGATGGGTTTATTCAGGCTCTTAAAATTAAAAATATTGCTGCACTTTAGTTCAGTTTCCTTATACAAACAGAACACTATAAAAATACAAAACCCACTACAATTGCAGTGGGTTTTTGTTTGTAATTTTATTTTCTAATTGGAGGAAGAGATTTTTCTGGTAAATAATTATCTATCTCATTTTGTTTTTGAATATCATTCTTAATTTGATCAAAATTAATTTCAAATTCTGATATTCTTGCGGAATCATCTTGTTTATATACTTTTTCCTTAAGTAAATCTATAATATCATTGAAGCTAGAGCTCATAAAAGGAGGAATAAAAAACAGTATCCTTGTGTCTTTTTAAATAGACATTCAATTTTCCGTTTTTATCCAATGTTGAATATGATAAAATTGAAACGTTTTTGGCTTCAATATCATAAGCAATAAGCTTAAAATCATTAAGTTTAATTTCTTGTGCATTCAACATTAAACTTAATATTAAAGTCAAAAAAAACAATAAGTTTTTCATTTTTGAAATATTAATGAGTAATTTTTTTTAAAGAGATTTCTCTAATCTCACTTTGTTCTAAGTTATCATAAAAATAAATACTATCATTCTCGATTTTTATTAAATCTATTATTTGATACATATCTGATATTACAGTAAATTCTAATGTAGAAGTATTTATTTTGACCAAATAAAATCCAGAGTTAAACCATTTTTTTCTAAAACAAGGAATATAAATAAATCCATTCTCATATAATAACGGACCTCCAAATATTTCTCTTTTTATCAGATTTCCATCAATAGACAATTTTCCAACTTCCGGACAACCTTGACAAATTTCGTATAGATCGTGATATAAAACTTCTTTTTTATTTGGAAGATTTATTTTTAGTCTAAAACTTATTGGGGTTTCAAGTTTCATAATTTTTAACGAGGAATAATTTTAGTTGCTTGATTTACTACACTTTTAGATTCTGTCAAAAACTGGATAGAGCCTCCTGTATAAAATCCTCCACCTTGAGGTCCAACTATTCCTATTTTAATTGGAGTTCCTTTAGGAACTATACCAGATGTATATTGAGTTAAAGGATTCCACTCTTGCTTTATTGCCACTACTGTTCTATTTGCAAATTCACTAGTTCCAACTCTTACACCCCAGAAATCACTCTTCCCAATAGACATTTGCCCAAATCTTTGAGCAGGAATATCAAAAGGAGCTTTCATATTAATACTTCCAAATAAGAACCCATCTGAAGTAGTTGCAACTTTTGCTACTGCTCCTAATGCCTTAGAAAATCCAATTTCTGCAGCTGCTCCTTGCAATCCATATAGACCCGCAACAGCTAACTGCCCCGATGGATTTCCCATTGCTGCTTCCGTTGAATTGGATGCAGGAGTTTCTCTTATATACGAACCATTATCAGGAGTACCAAAAGCAGCGACACTCATTGCTGATGCGGAATCACCTGCTTGAATTAAAGGATCTAAATTATTCATTATCCCCATTCCTCCCAATAAAGAGTTATTGGTATATGAACCATCAGAATTTAAGGCAGTTGTAGACCCATTCTCCGTTGTATATGTCCCAGATTTACCTAAATAAGTTTCATTTTCTCTTGCTGTTGCTTGGCTTGTTGCATTTTCATTCCAATAAACACTATTTGTTTGTCTATTGTGTACCCAATCCGTTCCTTGCCTTCCATCAGGGTCAATAAATCTCAAAGGATTATTAAAAGCATAGTTATAAGGACTATGTCTTGTCATTTTCTCCGCCAGCGGATCCACCACGCCCCATCTTCCCAAGTCAGGCATATAGAATCTTGCTCCATAATCATACATCCCGGTCTCTTGCAGCTCCTTGCCGTTATACTTGTAATTCAAGGAGGTTATCTAAAAAGCTTATTTATTGTTATATTGACATTTCTTCTGATCTTTTGTAAAAGACTTTTGAACTCTTTTCATTGTTCCTCCTGGGATTTCATAGTCATATGTATAGCTCTTTCCTGGTAAAGGATTATAAATCTTTTTATACTTATTATTATCCGTATTATAAACATAAATAATAACATATGGCTGATCTAACCAGCTTAATTTAAAATCATCTATTTCGTAAGTTTTTGATTCTGATTCTCCTTTACAGCTACTAGAGTATGTAAATTGAAAAGATTTGATTTGACTACCTTCTAATACTTTATAATCAGATTCCTTAAGTTGAAGTTTTCCAGGCTGTATAGTACCCTTTATTATTTCACCATTTTCTAAACCTATTTTAACATATGTATATTTTATTATTTCTCCATCAACCAATATTATAATATTGGCATTTCTATTTTGAGCATAAGTATAGAAACTTATACACATCAAAAACATATAAATCAATTTATTCATATTATTATTCTAAAATTCGTTTAACAGCTTTAGTTTCAAGTTTTAATGGTTCAGGATATGAACTATTATAAATAACAATCCCATTTGGATTAGCATTGGTTGTTGTTTCCATCTTTCCTGTAGAAGTATTGACACCAGATTGTCCCGTAGAATAGCCTAAAGGCCCAACAATAACATTGGTGTCATATTGAGCAAAGGTTGTTGTATCTGTAGCTGAAGGCTCTTGAGCATTACCACTATAAACTTTTTCTCCCACAACTTCCGTTTTAGTGGGATGAGAGTGTATGGATGCTGCTGCATCTGCTGTTGTTTTTCCTGTTGGTAGATCAGGTAACGTAGCACTTGCATAAGCATCCTTTCCATATTGTACTTCTGGGCCTTGTGTACCTCGTAAAACAGAACCATCTTTCATTACGATAGAACTTTCTTCTTTTTTACCACCATTGTTTATTGTTCTATCTAAAACATTTAAGCTTTCTTTTAATACGGCTGTACTTGGTAATGTCGCTCCTGATTTTACAGAGCTTGTATCAACATTCCCTTTTATTTTAGAAATAGATCTCGCCTCCTTATTATCTGTAACTACGACTCTTACTCCGTTATTCACTCCATCTGTACCAATTTTTTTTCCACTCAAATTGTAAAAATCAGTAAGAGGTGCTCTTCCATCCGGATCGATAAATCGAATTGGATTATCAAATGCATAATTATATGGAGACCACCTACGCATTAATTCAGCCTTCGGATCCACAACTCCCCAACGTCCTATATCTGGCATGTAAAATCTAGCCCCATAATCATACATTCCGGTTTCAGTTTGTAATTCTTTACCGTTGTATTTGTATTGATAAGCAGAATTTCCATTCAAGGGATTATATCCCTCATGCTTTAATCCAAATGGGTAGTAGTTATTCTCTTCAATAATTTCTAAGCTTGTATTGTTTCTGGTATAACTTAATCTCACATTTCCTAAATGATCCGTATAGTGGTAAATATACTTATTTTTTACAAAATCATAATAGCCCTCTGAGGTTGGAACAAATTGTAAAACATTATCTTCATATTGAAACCCATCCAGATAATCGGTTTGAATATCGATTGTAAGTCCCGGGATAGAATTCTTTTTTACTTTCACCCCATCTGATCTGTAAGTATAATTATAACTAGGTCTGAATCTCCCTTCACCCAATATCTTAAAGCTATTCGGTAAGTTTAAATAATTATAAGAGATTTCATTAATTTTTTTATCAGGATGACTCGTCATATTCCCATTTTGATCATAGCTAATGGTTGCTCCTCCGCCTGCCGGATACCCTAAAGAGCTTTGGGTTGCATCTGTAATTGTATTAAGTCTACTTCCATTGTAAGAATAGGTAAGATCATCAATTAATGCTGCGGTATTTCCAGATTGTATATTAGCTGATCTTTTGAGATTGATAATGTTTCCGCTCAAATCATAATCCATCTTTTCAAAATATTCTCTTGCCGATGGATTGGCATCTCTTTGATAGAACCCTGCCAGTAATCTATTTAAACCATCATATACATACCCATATCTTCTTAAATTATCATTAGGAGAAGATGCCGACTTCCAGTCGACTTCAGCAATATTTCCATTAAACTTAGGGAGTACCTTCAGATTAGAAAAGCTAACATTTGGCGTTTGTAATCCTTCTACCTGATTGTACTTCATTTTATACCCAAACAAATCAGTTCCCAGGTTAGCAGGATCATTCATATGAGTCACCCAGCCTCGGATATTGTATTGATAATCTACCTGCTGAAGTGGTGCAGCAGCACTAACTCCACCCACTTTCTTATTTTCCAACTGGGAAAGCTCATTGTATTTATTCTGGGCTAAAATCTCAAGAGGATTAGGCCCTACTTTATGTCGATGCATCAGAAGTCTGTTCTGATGGTCATACGTGAAATATTCGTGTATCTGTCTTTCGGCATCACCAGCCAACCTTTTATGGTAAGTACTGGTTCTAAGAGGTGTGCCAGAAAAATCAAGCTGATGGTTAAGAATGGTATATCCTCCTAAATGATTAATGCTTCTGCTTCCCATTACCTGACCTTTGGAATTATACCAGGTGAAGTTTCGGGTCCAGGCATCATCTTCTATATTTTTAATGTACGAGGCTAAAGGTAATCCTTTGGTGGAACGATCCTGTGAAGGGTTATCAGCTAAAAGCTGATGATTAAAAACATTGGTTACTGCAGGAGATCCCGGAGGATAGGTATCGTAGTAATTCACACTCAAAACCGTCTCTATATTAGAGAAGTGGCTGTTACTATAATAGATACGCATTCCATTGCGGATAAATCCACCAGATTCCCTTGATTCAATAATAGCTAAATTTCCTGCCTGAGTCTGCCTATCCATTCTATTGTTCCCAGTTAAAATTCCAGTATAGGCAACTCTTCCCAACTGATCATATTTAGTGATCAGCCATTTATTGGTCTTACGCATTTCTGCATCTTGAGTCATAATAAGACGGTCAGCTTTATCATACACCATATGTTCCCATTCTTTACCCGGAAGTTTCTTTTGTACTAGCCTGTTTTTCCCATCATAATGATACTGGTAACAGTGATTAATCAAAAACCCATCTAAAAACTGAACCCCTACACCTAAGCTTTTAGCAGCATTTGATCCTTCGGGCGGAAGGACAAAAGCCAATTGATTATATTCATTATAGATATAATAGGTATCTGCATTCTGACCGGCTCCTACTACTTTTCTGACTAAGACAGTTTGACCCTGGCCATTTTTAAACTCTATGGTTTCATTGCCATCTTCATCCTTTACTGAGTTCTTATACAGTTGATTGGCTTTATAAAATCCACTTGCAGAGTTCGCATCATTGGCAGCCACTTTTAAGACAGAATTCGTTCTTCCTTCTATGAAAGTGGTGGTGGTCACATATTTTCTGACCTCTGTAGCCGTATTGGTTCCATAGTCAAACTTTACCGGTTTTGTGTTCCAGGCATTACCCACCTGTTTCTGTTCCAGTATTCTATCCAGAGGAGAATTTTCCAGGGTCTTTTCTGCAAAGATCTTTTCCTGGCCATAGATGCTGGTCTGGGTGGCATTAGCTAAAGGATTGGAAACAACAGCTCCATTGGTGCTTTGAGCCTGGGGAACAGGAAGAAAGTCTTTGACCTGTCTTCCAAAGCCGTCATATTCAATATGGGTAACCACATCTCTTCTTAAAGGTGAGGCTTTGATATTAATAATTTGTTTAGGTCTCCCTAAACCATCAAAATATTCTACCGTTTCTGCAGTTTTGGTAGGCTGATTACTGGCATTATAATCAAGATATGTTTTAGAATAAACGTAATTTTCAGTCGGGCTTAATTGGGCATGGGCTAATCCTGCGATCAGCAAGGCTCCTATAGGGATAATTATTTTTTTCATCAGGGGTTAGTTTTTATAATTGTACTTGAATTCTTTGACCAAGTTTCCTGTTTTGGAATCCTGTCTTATTTCTTTCAGCCTGTTAGCGGTGTCATAGATATACACTTCTCTGATTCCTGATGGAGGCGTAATACTCGTTACTCCTACTAAAGGGTCGTAAGTATACGTTGTGATCTGGTAATTGGATAAACCTGAATTTTTTCTAAAGTTATCTAACGCGATAATCAGTGAAGGCTCCTGAGCAGGATCAGCTGCATCATCATTGGAAGCATTGACAATGGTAGTGATCAAGGATTGGGTAATATCAGATAGCTTGGCACCTTCTATTTTAGCAATAGGCTGAGTTCCATTATATCCCCAGATAATGGTTGTTGAAACTCCAGCTTTTGTAGTATACTGCTGAATGTTTCCTTTGGAATCATATCGATCATAGGTAACTTCGATAGTCCCTGGTGATGAAAGGTTGGAAATATCATAAGAGAGTACAGACATCGGTAATATGAGTCCTGATGTTTTTGTATTGGCTTCAGTTTGAGTTTTGGGATAGATGGTTTCTATTTTTGATAAAGTTTTAGTACTATTTCCAATAGTTTGAGTGGTCATTGTTTCTAAGGGAATACCCACTATATTTTTACTGATCATCAATGGATTGTTTTTCTCGTGAGCATAGCTAAATACAGATGTATTCTTAGTTCCAGTAGTATCTAAAAACTCCGTTTGAGTCACTTGATTATGTTGGTTTGACCCATAAAAATATTTCGTAGTTTGTACCAATGCCGGAGCATTATTATGGTAAAGAACCTCTTCTTTTTCACTTAAATAAGGATGATAAGAGTAGATATTATAAGCAGATAGCCTTATTAGCTCTGCTACTCCCTGCAGTCGTGTAAAAGCACCATCGGTGATCGCCTCACCATATACATTACTTTGAAAATCATATGCTCTGATATTGTCATCAAAACGTGTGGGAAGAGCATTATACTTAAAATTAGTTTGGTGTACAATCGCACCATTCTTATCCTTTTTAATAATGTTTAATGGTTTCCCTCTTTCAAAATCTAAGGAATTAAACCCAACGTATCTCAAATTATTATATAAAGAGTTAGTACTGAATGCTGAAAAAACATAAGCATTTGCACTCTTGTCTATATACCCGTTATCACTATTGGTAAAATTGTATTCGGTTGTTCCCCCATTCCCATTTTCAGAAACTTTTTCAATGACTTTAGTATAAACAATATGTTTTCCTTTAGTATTGTTTGTTTGAATTATAGGTACATCAGCAAATCTGTAAATTCTGGATTTACTATCCTGATCTTCTTCATAGTAAACCGGTTTTCCAGATAAAACTCCTGTAGACTTTCCATTTAATGCCCCATTCTCAGTATAAAAATAGTCTTTAACAATTCTTTGGCCATCTCCGGGATCTGTAATTATCCTTTTTATTCGTAATCCTCCTGCTATTTTTTTTGCTGTATCTTCTATATAAAAATTATATGGAGATGAAGTTTTAACATCGATGACTTTTGTATAATCATGCGGTTCGAAAATAAATTCACTAAACCCTTTTGTTGGGAAAGTCACTCTCTTTAAAACACCTTTTGTTAATTGAGCAGGATCCGTTTCTTTATAAGTTGGAAGTACATTTTTTAGTTGATTGGGTGTATAAAAAAGTCCGTCACCAGGTTGTACACTAGTTAAAAAGGATTTATTATTATAATATCCCCAATGATCATTTTTCCTCTGGTTATACTTTGGTAAATCTGTTGAAAAATAATCCATAGAATAAATTTGTCCGTTTTTATTAAAGCCTGTTAAGTATAATTTTTTATTGGGATCTTCCAAATAATTAAAATTAATTTCCTCTATTACAGCACTTTTGTCTATAGTTATTTTATCAAGCTTGAAAAAATGTTTAGCGTTCCTGATATCCACCCCATAGTGATGACTATATTGAAAGGATTCATTCCACTGTTGAGTAGTAATGGGTGAATAGTCATATTCTTCTACATTGGCCGGGGTTTTAAAAAAATTAATAGAATATTCATTGTTCACATTAATATTTTTCAGATAGGTAACAAAGGTTCTTTCCGGATTTATATATACACCTTGTTGTTTTTTAGCTGATACCCCTGAGTTTATATTATAATACATTGAAGTAAAAGAATGAGAGACTTTATAAAACGCTCTATTGTCTCTTTCATAATTGTAAGTAATTTCAAATTTATTAGGTAGAATTACTTTTGTCAGGAACCAGGAATTAGCAATAAAATGAGTGTTAAACGAATTAATTGTACTACTATTATAAGGAGTCGCTGAAAATTCAATAGATTCAGGGGTTTTACCAAAAATATATTGAGTCCCTTTTTTGTCAGTAAGAACAAATCCATAAATAATTCTTTTTACCCTATGGGTCTTACTGTTTAAAGGCTTAAATCCGTTTTCATAAACTTCAAAATCAGAGGCAAGTTCACTTGTAATTTTAATATCTTTAAAATCTCCGGATGCTACTATCCATTCTCCTTTATGATTCTTATAAAATGTTCCCGACATTCCATTGACACTGAAATTAAACTCATCTGGAGATGGATATACTGTTCTTCCACTCCCAAAAAGAGATTTGTTTATATTTATAAATTGATATAACTTAGATGATGAAGCCCAATCTGCAGCATCCAGCATTCCATAATTATCATAATATGAATATTTGTTACTTGGGGAGTCATTATGGACTAAAACTTCATCGATTCCTCCTTTCACTGTTCGGGTTATAACACCCCCTACATTTACATTCCATCCTACACCAGCCCAGGTAGGAGGAATATCTGGCTTTATAGAAGATAAATTGTAAGATAGATCAATATTCAAATTGTAATTATCTTTGGTATAGCTGAATAGATTAAAGGAAATAGACGGCTGTCCTGTAAATAAATCTATCCCCATCGGATCAAACTGTCCCAAACTTGCAGAAATAGGACTATTACTAAAAATAGTTGGAGTATATGGATTTCCACTATTAACCTGCCCATTAAATAAGGAAGAAAGCAATGTAGAAGCTAATATTATTTTTCTTTTCATCATGTTATTTTTTAATCAGTTTAGTACTTGCAGTTTTATTCCCATCCGTTTTTACAGTTACCAGATAAGCTCCCTGAATCAGGTTCTGAGTATTAATCTTCGTTACTTTATTCTTCGTTTTCATGCTCTGTAATTGTCTCCCGCTCATATCGTATATGGTTATCTCAGCCTCAAACAATCCTGCTTTTAAACCTTCAAATCCAATCTCCACATACGCAAAGTCAGATACAGGATTTGGATAGATCTTGATATCCTGTTTTTCAATCAACTGATCAAGCTGTTTATCTCCCAGCTTCACAATCTTCCAGTTCTCCTTTCCTAACTCATCTGCACTGGTTCCTGCCAGGATGATCGAACCATCTTTATTTAATTTTAAATCTGAAAGTCTTTCCTCTTTTTTCTTCTCCTTTCCTTTAACATGTTTTCTCCACTGTTCATTTCCATCCTGATTTACATACAGCATCCAGAACGTTTCATCATTAGATTCTATTCTTCCTTCTGCCTGGGTGTAACCTCCGAGTAAGATGCCCTTAGTTGCTGGTTGAGAGTTGCTAGTTGAGAGGCTACTAATAGTACTCATACTCATTAGAACGTCTCTGTTTCCAAAATTGTAAGATTTCTGCCATTGCTCATTTCCTCTTTCGTCTAGTGAAACCAGCCAAAGGTCAGTTCCTTCTTCAATCCCTACAGTCTTATTTCCTGATCTCTCAGATCTGGACTCTCCACCGATCATATATCCGTTTGATGTTAAAGCAAGGGTTCTTACATGATCATCTCCTTTTCCTCCAAAGTTCTTTTCCCATTCAACTTTTCCATCTTTGCTCAACTTTACGATCCAGTAATCACCTTCTCCGAAATTCTCAGTGGTTTTGGATTGATAAGTAATGGGTAATGAGTGATTAGTAATAGTAGAACGATCAGCTTTTGAATTGGAGATCGTCTCTTTTTCATTACTCATTACTGATTGCTGATTACTCATATTCACAGCTTCGCTGCGTGAGTAAATCCCTACCAACACACCTCCATCTTTTGTAGGAATCATTTTCTCTACTTCATCTAGTCCTCTCGCACCTAAAATCAGTTGTGAAATTTCTTTTCCGTCTTTATCAAGCCTGATGATCCACACATCTTTGGAGCCATAACCTTTAGAGGCATTTTGTACATTACCGGCTACAAAGAATCCTAAATCCGTGGTTTGAATAACAGATCTGGCTTCTTCATCAGCAATTGTCCCTAACGTTTTCTGCCATAATTCATCTCCAAACTCGTTGATTCTTATCAACCAGATATCGCTACCTCCTTTGGAATCTTCTTTTTTATCAAGACCCTTACCTGAATATGAGGTTCCTGCTAGAAGCGCTCCTCCTTCTTGGGTATTCACCGTTGCAGATAGATAGTCATGGTTGCTTCCTGAGAAGTATTTTTCCCAAATCTGCTCTCCCTGTTGATTGAGCTTCACCAAATGAAAATCGTACCCGTTATTCTGCCCGGTAGTACTTCCAGCTCCCATCTTCTGGCTTCCAGCCTGAATACTACTTCCTGTAATTAAATATTGCTGATCAATAGTAGTGGTTACCTGGCTCAAAAAATCCTGGGTAGAGGACTTGATATTTTTCTGCCAGAGTGTTTCCTGAGCAGAAATGCTCAGAATAGTACATATCGAAAATGCACTTAAGTAGAGTTTCTTCATCTATAACGCTTTTGTATTTTTTTATTATGGCTGCTAATCTAAAAGATTCGACTAATAATATCAAAAGAATTATGGTAAATATTTCACCTTCTAAAGAATTTTTAGATAATTTAATTGTGACTAAATTTCTTAATTAAAATGATTTTATATAAAATAAATATATAATCAATCAGTTATATATAAAATACATAACTAAATAGAATATAGTGAGTGGTATTGATAGATAATAAAAAAATAATATTAAATTAATTTTATTAATAAATAATTGTTTTTTAACGAAATATATACCTTTAAAAACACTAGATTCATAGCATAAAATGTGTTATTGGTCACTTTTTATGCTTCTGAATTTACTCAATATGGTATAGAAACATAGAAATTCAGCTTTTTTACTTTAAGTTTATATTTTTAGATGATTTTGAAAGAGAAGAAATAAGCCAATTTTGGTCAGGTTTTTGAAGCATTAATTAAGAATAATAATCATTTATTCTTTTTAATAAACCAATCACTTAAAAATATTATATTATGTCAACACAAAATCTGACTCATCTTGAGGCTATTAAAAAAATCCAGGAACTTTCTACTAATGCTAAAATCTGTATGTTCTGTACGGATCTGGAAACTTTGCCTGTTACTTCTCGTCCTATGGCGTTGCAGGAAACAGATGATAGTGGAAATCTGTGGTTTATCAGCAGTGAGACCAGCAATAAAAATTTTGAAATTAAAGAAGACCGCAGAGTACAATTGTTCTTTATGAATAATGGAGATTCACAATACCTTTCAGTATATGGAACTGCTTCTGTGTATAAAGATAAAGCTACCATAGAAGAAAAATGGTCTGCTATGGCCAAGGCCTGGTTTGACGGAAAAGATGATCCGAATGTTTCTATTATCAGGGTAGAACCTAAGGAAACCTACTATTGGGATACCAAAGCAGGAAAATTAGTGAGCTTATTGAGTTTTGTGGCATCAGCGGTTACAGGAATTAAAACAAATAATGCTGATGGCGTCGAAGGTAACGCCAAAGTATAAATAAAAAACAGGCAACCTTTTCAGGCTGCCTGTTTTTTATAAATATTTAAAATGGCTTTGCATCTTGTTTCATGAATTTTTTTCCAAAATAGCTTTAGTTGGAATCTTAAACCGGCAGGTCATTGGAGGCTAAAGCCTGGTTTGGAATAAGGGCTCCTATTCATTGAAAGCCATTTTTACTTATTTTTTTACATCTTCAAGAGAAGCTCCAAAATTAATATGCAATACATTTCCATTAGGAGTCACTAATGCAGGTACAGACTGTACCCCTGCTCTTTCTGCAGCTTCAATTTTACTTCTGTCTTCTCCAAGGTGAATACGTTCTACATTTTCTTCACCGATAAGGCTGATGATATCTTCCTCTGCACTGACGCATACCGGACATCCTGCATGATAAAAAACGGATTTTGTCATTGTATTATTTTTTAAGGTTTTTAATAATAATTTTTAATTCTTCAATTTCTTTTTCCTGCAAAGGTTTCAAAGGGCTTCTTAAGTTTCCGCCTTCTTCCCCCAGAATATTCAGACCTGCTTTAACGGCTCTTGGTAAGCCTTTAGCTACGATGAATTTTAATAATTCAACCTGTTGATAGAAAATATCCTGAGCTTCTCTGAGCTGATTATTTTCGATGGCCTGATATAATCCAATATTTAATTCCGGGATTAGATTAGGTGCTGCTGTACACCATCCCCTTGCTCCTGCTGCAAAAGCTGCCAATGCTAATGGATTTGAACCATTGTAGAAAGCAACATCTTCTCCCAATTCTTTTCTTAAATAATGCATTCTCTGAATATCACCCGTACTTTCTTTGATCATCGTGACATTAGGAATTTCCAATAATCTTTTCAAAAGAGCTGGTGACATATCTACCCCACCTGTTGCAGGATTGTTATAAGCCATGATAGGAATTGAAATTTTACGGGCGACCGTATCATAATGGGTAACAATTTCATCATCGGTGAGCTTCCAATAGGTCATGGGAATGATCATCACAGCATCAGCACCTGATTTTTCAGCAAATTGGGCATGATATACTGTTTTTTCAGTTGTGAGATTAGATACCCCTACCAATGTCGGAATTCTTCCCTTTACCTGTTGTATAGTTGCTTCAGTAATAGCCTCTTTTTCTTCATCGGATAAATAAGGCAAAACACCTGTGCTTCCCAGTGGAGCAATACCATGATTGCCTGATATCACTAATCTTTCGACAAGCTTTTTAAACAATGGAATATCTACCTTTTCATTGGCATCAAAAGGAGTAATGGGATAAGCAATAATCCCTTTAAATGGAACATTTTTCATATAAATCATTTTAAATTGTAATAGGATCTGATCAACATCTGTTTTGAGATCCTGTCAAAACTATTTTTGAAGTACTTTTTGTGGCTTTTAATTACTCAATCCACAGTATAAATAATTTCATCTCTGAAATGAACCAACTTTTGTTTATTTAAACCACCTTTATTATACATCATAAAAGCCACAAAAAGCATTCACCTGTTTACAGGTCTCTTCCTTCTTCCTCTCTCAATGCGACACCCAGATTCTGCAATTGGGGTGCATTTTCACAGGCAATATATTTTGCCGGTTCCGTATCGCTCAGATTTTGATGCTTATGCCATCCCCATGAAGGAATATATACTGCATCTCCAGCCTGCCACTCTACTTTTTCTCCTTCTATTTCTGTCCATCCTTTTCCTTCGATCACATACAATACCGTTTCATACGTATGACGGTGTTTGTTGGTCTGTTGTCCTGGTAATAGTCCACCAATGGTCATGCTTACATTTTTACTGGGCAGGTCTACAAAGAATACCGGATGTTTTCTCTCCGTTGAAAACTGATCATGCTCTCCTGCTTTTTCTACATTTTTATGAATCAAGTGAGTAGGTTTCTGAAACTGAGGTCTTGCAAAAGTTTCGTGAAAGTCTTTTGAACTAAATTTTTTACTGTCCATGATTTTAAAATTTTAGTGTTTTCTGCATTATTGCTCTACAAAAATATCTTATATTTGGACTATTCAGGTGATTCAGTTTTAACATAAATAGGTAGTCCAGATGTTGCGTCCATGGAAATTAGAATTAGAAATTGACAGAAAATCAGGTAAAGCCATTTACCTCCAGATTGCAGATACTATTATTTCAGATATACAATCCGGAAGGTTAAAAGCGGGTGATGCCCTTCCTGGAAGTCGTGTCCTGGCTGCTATGCTGAAAATAAATAGGAATACAGTAGTAGAGGCTTACCAGGTATTGATCAATGAGGAATGGGCAATTTCTAAAGACAGGAAAGGAATCTTTGTTTCCGATCGATTGCCTTCTTTAGGCATACAGCCAAGAAATAATATTCTGAAAGATCATGAACATACCGGACCAGACATTCCCTTTTTGATCAATTTTGATGATGGTCATCCGGATAGTAAAATAGCCCCTGTAAAAGAGCTGGCAAGAGCATATCGGCAGATATTCAACCGGAAAGCTAAATGGCAGATGATGGGATATACGGATGTACATGGCGATATAGAATTCCGGAAAGCAGTTTCTCAAATGCTCAATCACCAGAGGGGCATGCACAGCAATGAAGATGAAATTTCGATTACACGGGGAAGTCAGATGGCTATGTTTCTAACAGCTCAATGCTTAGTCGAAGCCGGAGATGCAGTAATCGTTGAAAACCCGGGATATCAGCCGGCATGGAGAACTTTTGAACATGCAGGCGCAAAACTTCTTCCCATATCTGTTGATGAGGAAGGTCTGGTTGTCGACGATATTCTTCATCTTTTAAAACAAGGAAATAAAATAAAAGCTATCTGTATTACTCCTCACAGACAGTATCCTACCACGGTTACCTTAAGCTTAGCACGAAGGCTAAAACTGGTAGAACTATCGAATACTTATGGTATAACGATTATTGAAGACGATTACGATAATGAGTTTCATTTCGGTTACCGCCCTATCTTGCCGCTTTCCAGTTTTCCGGAGCTGGATCATTATGTATACATTGGTACTATGAGTAAAGTTGTTGCGCCAGCTTTAAGAATAGGATATCTGGCTACTAAGGACCAAAATCTTCTTCAAAAAATTGGAAAGCTGAGAAAAATGATTGATGTACAAGGGGATATTATTATGGAACAAGCCGTTTTACAGCTGATCAGGGACGGTGCTGTTAAAAAGCACATTAAAAAATCTACCATCCATTATAAACATAAACGGGATTTTGTACATAACCTTCTGGAAAAGTATTTGAAAAACCAGGCAGATTTCAGCTTGCCGGATGGAGGATTGGCTTTTTGGATTGTACCGAAAGTAAAATTGAACTGGGATAAGGTAACTGATTTATTATTAGATAAAAATATCAGAATAATCCATCCTGAACAATACAGTTTTAGCACCCCGGTAAACGGATTCCGATTAAGCTACGGTTCCCTTTCTGAAGAACAACTGGAACAGAGTATCAGAATAATCGGAGAGATTTTAAGAGATCAGAATTAGATAATCTTTTACTTTTATCCTTTAAATTTAGTGAGTACTCCATTCTTATAACAATAAAATTCATAGACAGGATCTTTGCGGAAAGCAAATACTTTTTCCAGATCAATTCTGTCATATTGTGAACGTATCCGATCATATTTTTCTTTAAGATGAACCGGTAATTCGTCCGGTCGTATAGGCCTTTCTATTTCCAGTCCATCCTGAATAGCAAATTCAATAACAAAATCCATTTGCCTCCATGAGATTATGGATTCGGTTTGAAAATTATGGTGTGTTGCCGAAAAGGAAATGTTATCCTGTTCGATAATTTTGCCGGATGTTCCGATAAGAAGCATAATTCCTGATGCCACCATGGCTCCATATCCGATTTTTCTGAAAATAAACTCACTCAAATAAGGAAGAATATACTTCACGGTATAAGATGATACGATGGTAGCTACAGCAATGGCAAGTCCTAGCCAAAGTGCAGTTTTGGAATAAAGTCCCAAAGAAATATAAATAACCAGTTTTATCATATGCAGGAAAATCTCATTCGCTGCCCGGGTTGCCACAATTTCTTCTTTCTTAAGTCCGAACTTCAGATAAAAACGGTTAAAAAGCAAGCCTATAGCACCTGTAATTCCGGATACAAAGCCGGCACAAAAGCCAATTATACCCAGCATAAACTTGGGATAAGGCTTTTCTTCTTCAACAACTGTTTTTTTACTTTTGAAAAGCTCTGGAAGATTGGCCAATAGGAAAAATGCAACGATTAACTGAAGGTAATCAGGATTGACATATTTGATCATCCAGGCACCTGCCAGTACAGCCGGAATAGAAAAAGGCACAAACCAAAAGAATATCTTCCATTGGATATGCTTTTTAAAGACAGCAATCCTTGATGCCGAACTGGTAAAAGTTCCTATGGTTAATGAAAAAGGAACAACAGAACTGGGTAATAACAGATTAAGAATTGGAATTAATATTAAACTCGCCCCACCACCACAAATAGCACTAATCCAAAATGCTATGATAGCTCCTACAAATAAAAGAATGATATTGAAAGTCATGTTTTAAAATTGAATTGATCAGAAATTTTTTACCAGCCCTATCCCTACGTTTCCCTGTTGGTAAAAAGGCATCATCATTGTTTGGGATTTTTCTTTTTTTCCTCTTAAAATTTTGTTGATTTTAGGATATAGCCAGTATGCGAGTTCGGTGGATAAAATTCCAAAGCCTGCTCCTCCTACGACATCACCAAACCAATGTTTGTTATTCAACATCCGGTATACACCCGTAAAAACAGCAAATGAATATCCTGAGATTCCCAACCAAAAATTGGTGTCTTTGTATTCTCTAAACATAAACTGGGCAGAAGCAAAGGCCATCGCTGTATGCCCTGAAGGGAAGGAAAGATTGTTGGAACCGTCCGGCCTTTCTTCTTGGGTTATATGCTTAAGGGGTACAACCATTGCAGAAGAGATCAGTAAAGAAGTTCCGTAAATAATACTGCGATCGCGGAAATTATGTTTTCCCTTTATTCCTAAAGCATTTAAACCATATACAAGAGCTGCAGGAGCAAACTGAGAATAATTATCCAATTGGATAGGATCAGGTTTGTGTTCGCTGATTTCATACTGGGTTGAAGAGTTCAGTTGTTGAAGTCCTTTTATACTTAGGCTTGCAATACCATAAGAAATTAATGCAGCAGGTATAATCAGTTTTTTATAGGTTAATCGGTGACTGGTATCATTGATATCCGCAGGGGCTGAACTTATGACACTATCTTGAGGAGACGTAACCAATAAGCTGTCCTGAGCTTTTATATTTTGAAAGCCTATACAAATTAAAACCAGACTGATGAATATATGTTTCATTGGGTTATTTTATTTGACTTAAAACTTATAACTGTACCCTAATCTGATGACCTGTGTTTCATAGTAATCATCACTTGTATATCTAAATCCTGCACCCTGGATCTGTTTTTTTATAACCATGGTATTCAATAAATCAGAAGCATTGAGAAAAACTTCTCCCTTACCATTCTGTATTGATTTTTTTGCACCAAGATCCATTGAAAATCTTGAGCCTATTTTTCCTTGCGGAATAATATCCGGAGCCAAATATACCATCGTTAACTGCGCATTAATTCCTTTAGAAAACTTGAAAATATTGTTCAGTTTTACATTTCCTGAAACTGCAGACTGCTGATCTGCAGAAAATACATTAGGCTGAGGATACAGATTTTCAACACTAAATGCATTGATTTGGTTGCGGTAAATATTTCCATTGATATTAAAAGAATATACCGTGGATACTTTCTGATTCCAGATCGCTTCAAGCCCTGAATTATAACTTTTTCCTGCATTTTGAAATATAGCATATATCAGAGTACTTTCAGGAACAATACTGGAAATTCTGGTAATCGTTCCATTGGAAAAACGATGATAGATGGAAGAGTACAGGTATCCGCTATCCCAATTGTATTTATGGCCTAACTCTATAGAGTTGGTAAACTGTGGTCTGAGTCCCGGGTTTCCTACTTTAATGATTTCAGCATCATCATACTTAGGGAAAATTCTGATATCCACTTCATTCGGACGGTCTACTCTTCTGTTATAAAATATAGAAAACTTATTACGATCATTAAGCTTATAGGCTACTCTCAGATTCGGAAACGGCTGAGTGTAGTTGTACCCATCGCTTGAATAAGTTGGATGATTAGGGTTAACATCGTACTGAATTCTTACATACTCCATTCTAAGCCCAAGTTCCGCCTCCCATTTTTTGTTTTCAAAAATATAGTTTCCGTATACAGCAGGAATTAATTCCCTGTAATTAGCCCAGCCCCCTGCATTCGCATCGATCACAGAATTGGTTCCGGGCATAAAGTTCATATTGGTAGGAATACTTCTGTTTCTCAGTTTAATCCCGGCCTCAATACGTCCGTATTTGAGAGGTTTTACGTAATCAATATTGAAATCATAAACCTGTTCATCCGACAGAAGTTTAAAAGCATCGGTCCCTGAAGATGCCGGCAGAAAATTATCATAGAAATATTTTTCATCTTCCCTGTGGAAAGTATAATTAAAGCCAATATTTAATAAATGTCCGGCCTCCTTGAATTTATGCTGATAGGCCGCTGTGGCCATTACAGTAGTTTTCAGCTCATCTTCCAGAAACTGCCATAAGCGGAGTCTTTGTGATAAATTGCCATTAAAAAATGGCTGGTCTCCCCGATCGGTAATTTTTTCACTTCCATACATCCCTGAAACAGTTAATGTATTCTGGCTGTCGATGTTCCAGTCTATTCCTGCTTTTGTTGTCAGAAAATTGGTATTTCTGTTTCTTTTGAGCTGTGAATTGATAACTGTTCCATTATCATAAGTACGAGTTACAAATTCATTTTTATTAAGTGTTTCCGTATATAAGTTATCAGCCTGCAGGAAAACATTAATCTTATCTTTTCTGTAATTCAGAGAAACAGAAGGATTTATTTTCGGGGTTGAAGTATATTGAGGACGAATGGTTGGCAAATTACCCTTTCTTTCCCAAAGAGATCCTAATCCTAAAGTTAATCCTACTTTACCATTCCAGCCGTTTTGCTTGTTTTTCTTCATGATAATATTAATAATTCCGGCATTTCCATTCGCATCATACTTTGAAGACGGATTGTTAATGATTTCAATTTTATCAATGGCTGAAGAAGGAATGTTATCTAGTCCGGTCTGGCTTCCAAACCCCGTTAATGCAGTTTGTTTTCCGTCTATTAAAACCGTTACCTTATCATTTCCGCGTAGTTGTACCTTACCATCCTGTACGGTAATTCCCGGAAGATTCTGTATACTTTGAAGTACGGAGCCTCCACTCTGGCTGATATTATCAGCTACAGAATAGGTCTTTTTATCAAGCTGATTACTTATCTCACTCTTTTTATTAGCTGTCATTATCACCTCTTCAATTTTTGCTTCCCTGGCATTATTGTTCAATCCCATTTCTATTGGTGGGATATCCAGAAATTCGGAAAGACTTCCCACAAAAAGAACCTGTGTATGTGTTGTATACCCCGGAACAGAAGCTTCTACCAGATAACTTCCGGGTTTCACGTCTGTGAGAGAGTATCTGCCCTCTTCATTAGTGATGGTTCCGGATACAAATACACTGTCTTTTGCCGATTTCAGCATAATATTGGTATAGGGTAATGCAGATTTTCCGGCAGAGGTTACCATCCCTGAAACAGTCACCGATGATACCTGGGCTGTAGCTGCGGAAGAAAATAACATAACCATTAAGAAGAAAAATAACAGCTTGAATCTATTCATTATATTTTGTGTTTAGTCTTTAATTTCTTTTATAAAATTTCCTTGAGTATCAAAAATCAAATCCATTCCATTAACTTCAGCTTCATAAGTCTCAACTCCTTTTGAATCTGTAATTTTTGCAGCTTCTTTTATTTTATGATCAGGATATTTTTTCAGAATAAATTCTCTGGCAGGAACCGGAAGATCTTTGATATGAACAGGAACTTCCGTTTCTATAATATTTCCTGAAGCATTTAAAAGAACAGAATAAATTATCCCTTTCGACTGAAATCCGGCTTCATAATTTTCTTTTTCCTTTTCCCATTTCACATTTTTAAGATCAGGAAACTGTTTCTTTAAAGCAGACTGTACAGAAGCAGGAATCTCTTTTTGCTGGATCTTTTGTGCTTTCATGACAACCGTACCTGCAACGATAGTCAATAGCATGATTAATTTTTTCATTGTATTTAATTTTTATTCTGATACAATGATCGGACATGATTTAGAAGAAATTTAGAATTTTTGATTCTGGGGATTTAATATCACTGTTTTTTTATGTGAAATCATAACCATTACAACAAGTAACACTACAGAGACCATTGATGCATTCAGTGTTCCCAGATTCAGACCTCCACTTGAAAGAGGCTTGGTAAGAAAATCTCCGAAAGTAGCTCCAAAAGGTCTTGTAAAAACAAAAGCAATCCAGAACAGTAGGACATGATTAATCTTCGTGAAATAGTGCAGAAGAATAACGACAAGGATAATAATGCCGGTCACTAAGGCACCGGTTAAATAACTTAATCCCATATTATCGCTTAAGAAATCACCAAACGCAGTTCCAAGGCTGTTTGAAAAAAGAATAGCAACCCAGTAGTATACCTCTTTAGTCCTCTCAAAAATGGGATACACTTCAAGGTTCCAGTACTTCCTGTACCACAAAAATAGGGTTCCGGAAAGTCCGGTAATTAACAGTAGGCTTCCTACCAGATATCCTGCTTTCAGAGTTCTATCTATAAAATCGGAAATCTCCGTGCCTAATGTTGTGGTTCCTACAATCACCAGCCAGTAAATGGCGGGAATATATTTTTTAACCTTTAATTGAATGGATATGGTGGTTATGAAAAATAATAGAGTAACCGCAATTCCTACAGTATATCCAAGGTTAAGGGTCATAGAGATAAAGTCTCCTAGGGTTTCTCCAAGAGTTGTTGCTGTAATTTTCATCAGCCAGAAAAGAAGGGTGACAATGGCAACTTTGTTAAATGTTTGCATGATTTTTTATTCAAAGTTCCTAACCAATTTTGTAGAAATTTTGAATGTTTATTTTGTAAGGATTGATAAGATCTGCTAAATCAGCAAGATTAAAAATAATCTTCAACATCCGTGTAAATCTAAAGGTAATCTGTGGTGAAAAAATTAAACCACAAAAGACACAAAAGTTTTTAAACACTTTAGTTATTTAAGTCCAATTCATAATGTATAACAAGTACACATAAGCTTTTTAAAAATCAAAGATTTTTAAAAGATCTGCTAAATCAGCTCAATTTGCGAGAGCTAAAAATAATCCTCAACATCGGTGTAGATCTGAATAATCTGTGGTAAAAAATGAATCACAAAAGCTTTTTAAACAATTCATTTATCGTTCCGAAAGCTTAGCCACAAATGCACGAATGATCTTTCTGTAATGTCTTTTTTATCATTGTATTCGTGCATTCTTGGCTATAATATTTACCATTTTAAAAATCTGCTAAATCAGCTCAATCTGCGAGATTTAAAAATAATCCTCAACATCCGTGTAAATCTAAAGGTATTCTAAGACATATGCAAATTATATCTTGTTAAATTTACAAAAGGTTCTTCCCTTTTTACGACAGCAAATATTCTATATACAATTTTACAGCATACAGCATTGATAATAGAATTATGTGCTTTTCCCTGTTGTTTTTTTCTTTGGTAATAAGATTTTAATTCTTCATCATAAATTACGGCAGAATTAGCACCATTAAAAAGAATCGTTTTAATTCTTTTATTTCTAAGTTTACTTGTTTTAGTTTTGCCTTGAACACTTGTTCCTGATGTATGCTCAAAAGGAGCAATCCCTGCATAACAGTTGAATTTCCTTGGGTTTTGAAAACTTGTAAAATTATTCGTTAATACAATCATATAAGCTGCTGTGAGGAATCCAACCCCTTTCACTTTGGTTATTTTTTCAAAGTTTCGGTTGAGGTGTTGTTGATTATGGATTTCCTGTTTTATTTTTTCTTCAACTAATGCTATATTTTTATCCAGTTGCTGTATATGGCCCATAATATCATTAATTTCAAAACTTACATCAGCTATTTTATTGATCTGATAAAAAGCTTTTATCTCATTCTTGAACTGTGTTCTTACCTTTATCAAATGATTTCTGTAGGTAAGAAGATTTTTTATCTTAAGCAGTTCTTTACTGGGAAGGAGATAAGGTTTAAGTTCTTTGCAATATGTTTTTGCATACTTGGCAATCCTCCAGGCATCAACTCGATCATTCTTTCCTCTTTGTATTCCCTGACTTAATTTTATTTCGAGAGCCGGGACCTGATAATAGCTTATTTCTTGGCTTTCCAATATCCTGGCAAGGAGCAGCCCATAATTTCCTGTATTTTCAAAGCAATACCACAATTGAGCATTCTCTGGGATGTTTCTTGAAATCATACTTTCAATTCCTGATAGAGTATTTTCAACTTTAAAAAAAATGTCTTTCTCTTCAGAATCACTCATGATACAAACATCCAAGGTATCTTTGGAAATATCAATTCCTATAAAATAACTTTTCATAACTTTGGATTTAGGATTTATCCTGAATGAACCATTTTGAATAATGCTAAAACCTTTAATAAGCCTTAATGCTTAACATTCTAAATGGCAGATATTCAAAAGAGAAAATAAAGTCTGATACTCAGAATAGTTCTGTTCTGGAAATCTGTTTAGTTCACTTTATTTTCTCTGGTTCTTCAGAATATAATTATTATCTAATTTAATACTAATTCATTGTGTAAATCTAAAGGTAATCTGTGGTGAAAAAATTAAATTACAAAAGACACAAAAGTTTTTAAACACTTTAGTTATTTAAGTCCAATTCATAATGTATAACAAGTACACATAAGCTTTTTAAAAATCAAAGATTTTTAAAAGATCTGCTAAATCAGCTCAATTTGCGAGAGCTAAAAATAATCCTCAACATCGGTGTAGATCTGAATAATCTGTGGTAAAAAATGAATCACATAAGCTTTTTAAACAATTCATTTATCGTTCCGAAAGCTTAGCCACAAATGCACGAATGATCTTTCTGTAATGTCTTTTTTATCATTGTATTCGTGCATTCGTGGCTATAATATTTACCATTTTAAAAATCTGCTAAATCAGCCCAATCTGCGAGAGTTAAAAATAATCCTCAACATCCGTGTAAATCCATTTATGAAAAAGAAATAGAAAAAATATGGTAATTGTTATCAAAATGGTATTCTAAATTCCATTGCTGATGAATACAAATCTCCTTGATAATAGCTAATCCAAGCCCACTTCCATTATTATCTGTTGACGCTCTGGAAAATCTCTTGAATAAAGTATCTTTATTCAATGCAGCAGATCCCGAATTGGAAATAATCAGGTGCTTTTGAGTAAGTTCAATATTTGCCGTTCCATGAGATTGCGTATGCCTTACGATATTAATCAGGAAATTATTAATCAGAGTTTCTGCCAATGTTCTGTTACCTTTGATTGTGATTCCATCAGCAATTTGGGTGTGAAGTGAAATGCTTTTTTGGTCAAAATGTTCCTGAAACACCTCTATATTCTGATGAAGTATTTCACTCATCAATAGGCTTTCACTCTCTGCAAACTGAAAATTTTCAATTTTAGCGAGCAGCAACAGGTTTTTATTGATGCGGGCGCTACGGGTTAGCGCTCTATTGATCTCTTCTGCAATATGATATTGCTTTTCAGTGAGATCCTCATTTTGAAGCAGGATGTCCAGTTTATTTTTAATAATAGCTAGTGGAGTTTGCAGCTCATGAGAGGCATTTTCAGTGAATTCTTTCTGGGTTTTGTAGACAGAAACATTATGTTCTATCAGTTTCTTTAAGGACTGATTTAATTCTTCAAATTCTACAATATCAGAACGTTCAAATTCTATGGTATCCTGACTGTTCAGATTGAACGTCTTTAGCTTTTCCAATGTATTTCTGAATGGCCCCCATATAGAAGCTGAGAGTCTTCGGTTTAAAAACAAAAGTCCTAAAACAATCAACACGAAGAAAAAAACGGTGATTGCTGCAATCACTGCAATCGTTTCATGAGACTCTTCAATATTGGTTTCTACAGTAAAAAGATAAGGTTTTTGATTGATATAAATCACTTTTTTAAGGCAGCGGTAACGTTCAACCTCAGGCTGATCCTTAAATGTCTTTTGTTTCTCTGCCGTAAATGTTATATCTTTTTTTAGATGATTAAAGGGAATTTTTTCAATATCAGTTCCGG
The DNA here is from genome assembly GCF_002285635.2 of Chryseobacterium piperi. NCBI lineage: Bacteria > Pseudomonadati > Bacteroidota > Flavobacteriia > Flavobacteriales > Weeksellaceae > Chryseobacterium > Chryseobacterium piperi. Next base: position 1,061,545 of record NZ_CP023049.2, read on the forward strand.
GTTGAATTCTATTCCAGAGAAGAATGCTTTTATCAAGTTCAGCCTCAGAGAGCTTTAGACGATTGAATCCATACGCTGTTTTCTCTGCAATCGTTATATTATGTTCATCCAGTTCACTTTCCCAGATTGTATCTACTACCCAGTAATAAACGGGGATGCTCGTGATCAGTATCACAAGAACATAGATCAGGAAGGGCTTTGTGGTTTTACTTAATAGAGGCTTCAACAATTTAAATTTATAATTAAGGTTAAAATTACAGGGTATTGAGTAGTTTTCTCTTTATTCTTCATCATTACTCATTACTCATGATTAATTAGCTATCTCCTTCCCATTTATACCCTGTTCCATATACTGTTTTTAAATAATGTTCACTGCCGGCATCATACAATTTCTTTTTCAAGTTTTTCACATGGGCATAAACAAAATCATGATTATCAAGCATATCGGCAAGATCACCGGAAAGATGCTCTGCCAGGGTACTTTTGGAGATTACTTTATTTTTGTTTCCGATAAAATAGATCAACAGGTCAAATTCCTTTTTAGTGAGGGCAATAGGTTGATTGTTAATTGCTACAGTTTTGGCCAATAGGTCGATTTGCAATTCATTTTGTTTGATAATATTGGAATTATTGAATTGTTTTCTTCTGATAATAGAATAAATTCGGGCCATAAGCTCTGAAAGATGGAAAGGTTTGGTCAGATAATCATCTGCCCCTAATTGCAATCCGGCAATCTTATCATCCAGTGCATTTTTTGCAGAAATGATAATTACACCATCCTGCTTATTCTGTTTTTTTAATTCTTCGAGTATTTTGAGCCCGTTTCCATCAGGAAGCATAATATCTAGTAGAATACAATCATATTGGAACACCTCTATTTTATTCAGTGCCTCATGAAATGTTGAAGCAAATTCGCATAAATAGTTTTCTCCCGAAAGATATTCGGCGATACTTTTAGCAAGTTCTGCTTCGTCTTCTATAATCAATATTTTCATGTGGCTAATTTACAGATTCAATTTTGAAGAAATTTTGAATACCTTAAAATAACCATTAAATACAATCTATTAAGCACCTAAAACAAAATGTTAAAGGTACCCATATCAAGACTCTCGTGAAACTATTGACTTTCCTATCCTATTGTAGAATAATAAGCTGGTTAAGTTCGCTTTTAAAGCAGCCCAATATAAACTCGGTGTAATATTTTTGTGCGTTAAATGCCTGTGTTTTCGGATGCAATTCCAGCTGTTTGGAAAGAATGACCTCTCCCTTATAGCTAAATGAGAAGAAAGAAAAGATTTTATAGGCTGAATTTCGGATAGGTGTTGCATACCCTGTAATCGCAATAGACCAATCCGTATTGAAAAGTTTAGCAACATTTAAAGCCATCGTTTCAGCAATATTTCTTGAAACACAGTCACAATTTTCGGCTTCTTCTTTATCAACATCCAGGAACTTTACTTTTTCGGGTAAAGTATAAGTGGTAATACCTCCTTTATAAAACAAAGAAGCATTAGGCATCTGTGAGAAAGCTAACTGCATCAAACCGGATGTAACACTTTCTGCTATTGAAATGGTTTCATTAGTGGTGATTAACGAATGGCTGATATATTCTAGTAAATTTTTTTGAAACTCCATGATAAATAATATTTTGTGGTGATTGAATAAGTATTAAAGCGTAATATATGGAAGGTTTTCCCTTCGCCCGGCTTGTAAAACTTTGAATATTAGATCTTTCAAATTTACAATCGAATAACTCACATTTTTATGACTTGAGTCATAAATCTCTGCTAAAACAGTATTTTCCTGTTCTCAATTCTAAGCATATTTTCTTTTTCCATTTTTTTCAAAACCCTTATCACTGTTTCTACACGTAGTCCTGTCAGATTGGCTATCTGTTGTCTTGTAAGCTGTACCTGAAAAGAATACTGGCAACTATCTTCCTGATAGCTTTTCAGGTATTCCATTAGTCCCTTTAACCTCTGAATAGGATTTTGGGATGCCATATTCTGAACCATGATGGTCTTATAATAAAGCTGCTGAGAAAGACATGAATTCATTTTTAAAGAAATATCCGGGTATTCTTTCAGAATTTCTAAAAAAACATTTTTAGGTAATCTTATAATTGTACTGGCCGTTATAGATACCGAATTAATTGGATAATATTTATCCAGAAAAATTAAAGGATCTCCAAAACTCTGCTTCTCTCCTAATATATTATGGATAAACTCCTTGCCTTCATCACTGTAATTATTGAGCTTCACCCTCCCTTTAATAATCTGAAAATAGTAAAGCGCGTGGTCTCCTTCTCTAAAAATCAATTCACCGGGTGTATACGTTTTAGTTTCTCCACCAAATGAATATAAAAGTTCTTCATCGATGTTCATACAGCTTACTGTCTTCATAGTTGTGCGCTTATTTTTTATCAGATATTAATGTTTAGTTTTTATAGGTAAATAATTCTAAGCAAATGTCACACCGCATTTTTATAAGAAATTGTTAATAAAAGTTAAATCCATAAATTCTTTTGAGAATAATTTAATTATTAAATAAAAACAAGATATATGTAAAATCGAAATTCGAGATTAATCTAAAAAAATAAAAGACCGCCGGAAAAGCAGTCTTTTATGTTATTATAGAAGCAAGTTTACTTTGCAAATTTTTTAGTGCCGGCGACACAAAGAATAACTCCTACCGTTACCCCAAGCATTCCCATACTTACCGGTTCGTGAAGCAGATAGGCAGCCAGTGCCAATCCAAAGAACGGTTGTAAAAGCTGTAACTGTCCTACCGTCGAAATACCACCCTGCGCGAGTCCTTTGTACCAAAAAATGAAGCCTATAAACATGCTGAATAAAGAAATATATCCCAATCCAAACCATCCTCTGAAACTCACATTTTCAATATGATCTGGAAAGTAAATAAAAAATAAAGGAATCATTAAAGGTAAAGATAAGACCAAAGCCCATGAAATAACCTGCCATCCACCCAAAGTTTTTGAGAGCTGAGCACCTTCAGCATATCCTAAACCGCATAAAATAATAGCAGCCAACATTAACAAGTCGCCTACAGGCGAAGCTGAAATTCCTTGTGAGACCGCAAAGCCTATTACAAGAAGACTACCTATAATAGAGAATAACCAAAATACAGGATGTGGACATTCACCCCCTCTTAATACTCCGAATATAGCGGTTGCCATAGGAAGCATTCCCAAAAAAACAATAGAATGAGCAGAAGTTAAATACTGTAATGCCAATGCCGAAAGTAAAGGAAAACCGATAACACAGCCTACAGATACCAATAATAATGGGAAGATCTGTTTTCTTATCGGACGTTTTTCTTTGTAAATTAATAAAACCGCCAAAGCGAGAATACCTGCGATCCCTGCTCTCGCAATTGTAACGAAAATAGGATCCATATCCATAACAGCCAGTTTGGTAGCAGGTAAAGAACCACTAAATAGAAGTACTCCTATAAAGCCATTGATCCAGCCATTAAGTGATTGATCTTTTGAGATTGTATTTGTTGTCATTGCATTTTTATTTAATAATTCAAAATTAGAAAGGAATAATAAATAAACACAGTCTCAGTTTTGTATATTTGCATGAGCACAGTTGAAATATGAACAAAGAATTTTTATATACCGAAATTACCAATGGACTCGCTTCTCAAATTAGAAACGGCCTCCTGAAGCCGGGAGATAAACTTCCTTCGGTACGAAACCTATGTCATGAGCATCAGATAAGTATGAATACCGCAAAGCGCGTATTCCTCGAATTGGAATCCCAATCTCTGATAGAATCCAAACCACAATCGGGCTATTTTGTGAGCCCGTCACTTTCTGTAAAACTACCCTTACCCGAAATAAGCCGCCCATCTTTAATTGCCAATAACAATGAACCCGATGAACTGATCAGTACGGTGTACGAAAATATGGGAAAAAGTAATCTTACTCTTTTCTCAATCGCGATTCCATCAGGTGATTTGCTTCCTCAGGCCAAACTTAAAAAAGAGATTATCAATGCAACCAGAGAACTTAAATCAGGAGGTGCAGAATATGAAGAGCTTCAGGGAAATTTAAAGTTAAGAAGAATGGTTGCCCAAAGATCATTGTCATGGGGTGGAAACTTTAATGAAAATGATCTGATCACCACAAATGGCGGAATGAATGCTTTGTCTTTTTGCCTAATGGCTTTAGGTAAACCTGGAGATACGATTGCTATAGAAAGCCCTTGCTATCCTGGGATTTTACAGCTGGCTACAGGTTTGGGGCTTAAAGTATTGGAACTTCCCACCCATCCTGCCCATGGAATTGAAATTGAAGCTCTTAAAAAAGCGATTCCAGATATTGATATCTGTTTGTTGATTCCTAATTTTAATACTCCCTTGGGAAGCTGCATGTCCGATGAACATAAAAAAGAAGTCGTAAAACTCCTTGCAGAAAACGGCATTCCCCTTATTGAAGATGATGTATATGGAGATATTTATTTTGGAGCACACCGTCCTAAATGCTGCAAATCTTTTGATAAAGAAGGAAATGTTTTGTACTGCAGTTCTATTTCCAAAACCCTGGCTCCAGGATATCGTGTCGGTTGGATAGCCCCCGGAAAATATAAAGATAAAATATTGAAGCTTAAGTTACTGCATTCCACATCATCGATTTCTATTGTCAATGAAGCTGTCGCTAACTTTTTAAAAACGGGACGGTATGACAAACATCTTCAGCAGCTTCGCAGAACATTACAAAGCAATTATCAGAATTATGTACAAACCATTGTGGAATCCTTTCCCGAAGGAACTAAAATAAGCAGACCTCAGGGCGGACTTTCCCTTTGGATAGAATTTGATAAAACCATACAGACCAGGAAATTGTATGATCTGGCTATTAAACAGGATATAAGTATTGCTCCTGGAAGGATGTTCAGCCTTCAGGATCAGTTTGAGAATTGCATGAGACTTTGTATAGGGCTTCCATGGTCTGAAACTATTCAGGAAAAATTAAAACAGGTAGGAGTTCTTGCTAAAACGATCTAGCGATCGGCTTATTTAATCTACCACAAAGTTTTTCCTGGCCAGCTCTTTTCTTACACGACTCAAGCTTTCAGGGGTAATTCCCAGGTATGAGGCGATCATCCATTGCGGCACTCTTAATAATAAGTCAGGATACATTTTGATGAATTTCAAATATCGTTCTTCAGCAGTTTCTCCCAATAACGAATTGATTCTATCCTGAAGACTTCTTACATGTTTTTGTAAAAGGATATCCCTTCTCTCTGCGCTGTCAGGAAATTGGGCAACCAGCTTATTAAAAAAATCAGGATGTAGAAATAAAATCTCGGAATCTTCTACAGCTTCGATATAATAGACCGATTGTTCGTTGAAGTAAATACTGGTGCGGTCAGAGATTAACCAGTTTTCAGGAGCAAACTGTATGATATGTTCTTTCCCATTTTTATCAATAGAATACATTCTCATCAGTCCTTTTTCTACAAAAAAGACGTATCGGCAGATTTCACCATATTGTAAAAGAAACTGATTTTTAGGAATTTTCTTTACCTCATAGTGCAGACTGCAGCTATTGACTTGCTCCGTGGGAACTTTTAAAATCTCGGCTAAATAGTTATTAATATTTTTCATCGTGTAATTTGAGTTATGGATATATCCTGGTGAGAAGCATGGTTAATTACTTTTCCGTTTTCTATAACAATCAACTGAGGACTTTGGTGATTGACACCAAGATCATCAGCTATTTTATTTGAAATAGATCTGTATGCCAGAAGATCTAAATAGTACAGATCCGTATCTTCATTCAGTCCATTCATTTCTTTCTCAAAATTCCGAAGTACTGTTTTACTGATGAAACAGCTGGTAGAATGTTTGAATATAGCAATTCGTTTATTGTATGAATTTTCAATAGCTTTTGCTAAATCTTCTTCTGACTGTATCTTTTTCCAGAAAGACTTCTGTTCTGATTGTTCTTCTTTACCGCCAAATATTTTATCAAAAAAACTCATACATTAAATTGTTTAAGGTGATGATTGAGGTGTTTGTATTCTAAAAAACCCCAATCTTTTTCAGTCATTGTTCCAAAAAGGCTATGTTTATCAGGTAAATTATGATGGGTATAGCAAACCTGATATTCCTTCATCGTTTTTAAAAGTCCTTCCCTTGCTTCATTAAAGTCACATTCAAAATTAACGATTAGTTTTTTAAAAGTAGGCATATTTCGGGGAATTCCATTGTTAAATGCCTGCATTTCTATCTTAGTAATCGTTCCTATTGCTTCAAAAAGAAGATTAACATGTGGCAGTTTTACTTTTTGTACAGCAACCTGAAGAACCAGGTCACAATGTTTCAGCATCTGTGCCACATCCATTCTCCCCCATTTACGGGTAGAATTTTCTGTGAGCTGAGAGATTCTGCCGATGATTTCCTCAAAATAGACCGGGTTATGTAAACTCTTTTTTACCAACCTTTTTCTTTCTTCAGATTTTCAATATGAGCAAAATGATGATGGCAATGCCATGCGTAGAAAGCAAGATAATATCTTAAATCATAATCCTGGTTATTTTCCGGATGATGAAAAGTTCTTTCGAATTGCTTATTGGTAAGGGTTTTGAGTAGAACATGCCATCTCTGATGAGTTCCTTTGATCATTCTCATGGCTGGTTTCACCGGCATGCTAATACTATCCTGAAGTTCAGCCCATTTGGCTTCATCATAAGGTTTTATGGTAGGATTATCTTCCGTCAAAGCCAATTTAAAACGAATAAAACTGTTGATATGGCTGTCAGCGATATGGTTAATGAGCTGTCTTACCGTCCAACCTCCTTCTCTGTACGGAGTATCTAACTGATCATCTGTAAAGTCTTCAATAAGGTCTTTTAATCTTTCCGGAAAAATCTTAATCACCTTCATGTACTTATCCAACTCGATATCACAAATATAATTAGGTTTTTCAAACTGCCCTATCGGAAATTTCTTTTGTTCTAGAGTACTCATTTTTAATTATCTTGGTTAATATGTTCTTTATTTTTAATTAGGCAATAGAAAATTTTCTACCCTTCCGAAATCCGTTCTAAAATTACTACAAGAAAAGCAACAAAACAATAAGCAGTAAAAGAATGGGAGAAATGTGGTACCTAATATTCGTTTTGTTGGAAAAGAATACAATAAAAAAGCTTCAATTCTATTAAATTGAAGCCATTATTTTTTTAAAATCTACACTTAATAACCATGCAGATTAATCCCTTCTGTTCTTTGTAGAGTTACTTTTTTCCCCATTTTCTTTTGAATTACTCTGAAATGATGCAATTCATCATCCGTCAGGAGACTAATAGCAGTTCCTTTTTCGTTGGCACGCCCGGTTCTACCAATACGGTGAATATAATCCAAAGGCGAACGCGGTAATTCATAATTGATCACACAAGGCAAAGAGTCTATGTGAATACCACGACCAAGTAAGTCTGTAGCAACCAAAATCTGAGCCCCGTTGACTTTAAATTCTTCTAAATTATTTCTACGGGCACCTTGGGATTTCTGACTATGAATCGCGACTGCTTTAATTTTATTTTTTTTAAGCTTTTCAACTAAATTATCGGCAGATTTTGTAGAAGAAACAAAGATTAAAGCTTTTTCAACCTTTTTTTCTTTGATTAAATAACGTAAAAAAGGACCCTTATCTTCCGGAGAAACATGATAGGCCAGTTGCTCAATATGATCAATTTCAACTTCTTCTTTTTTGATTTCAATAATCGTCGGATTTATTGACAACTGTTTCTTCATTTCAGAAACTTTATCATCTAAAGTCGCCGAAAACATTGTTGTCTGTTTCATTACAGGCATTAGAGCGAAAAGCTTGTTCATTTCTTCACCAAAGCCTAATTGAAACATTTTATCTGCTTCATCAATGACCAAGTGTTTAATCTCTGAAATGCTCAGTGCTTTATGATCAATTAAATCTAATAAACGACCGGGCGTTGCAATAAGAACTTCTACCCCAAACATCCCTTTCATTTGTGGGTTAATAGAAACACCACCATAGACAGCCATCGTTCGAATCTCACGCTTTAGATTTTCTGTAAAAGCTCTGAAAACTTCATCAATTTGAATGGCCAATTCTCTTGTAGGAACCAATATTAAAACCTGAATATTACGATCTTTCTTAACCTCTGCATTTTGTAATTTTTCTAAAATGGGCATTACAAAACATGCTGTTTTTCCAGAACCTGTTTGCGCAATTCCCATCAAATCTTTCCCCTCTAAAATAACAGGGATAGCTTGTTCCTGAATGGGAAACGGCTTTAAATAGCCCAGTTTTTTAACAGAATGAATAATATTGTGTGATAATCCTAAAGACTCAAATGACATAGACTATTGATTTGGTGCAAAGATAAGCTATTGATATTTACTTTTCGTCCGAAATACAATTCTGCTGATAATTATCAATTGTATGAGGAAGTTATATTCAAAATAGTAGAATGTTTTTTTCTGATTTTAAATTTTATTGTTGCCGTTTTGTCCGATTATTTGTTTTTGGACAATTTTTTGAATAGTAGTTTTTATAAATTTATCAAAAATTAGAGAAACCCTAATATGAAAAAAGCATTAATAATAGTAGATGTACAGAATGATTTTTGTGAAGGTGGAGCATTAGCTGTTCCGGGAGCCAATGAAATTATTCCTTATATTAATCTTCTGATGGAAGAAAATGAATATGATCAGATTGTTTTAACCCAGGACTGGCATCCGGCGGACCATAAAAGTTTCGCCAGCAACAATGGGAAAAAAGTAGGTGAAAGTATTATTCTTAATGGGGTTCCCCAATTTATGTGGCCTGACCACTGTATCCAGGGAACTTTTGGTGCTGAATTTCATAAAGATCTGAATAGAGACAAGGTAACTCATATTATTCAAAAGGGTAAAAATACAGAGATTGACGCATATAGTGGTTTTCAGGATAACAACCATTTCATGAAAACCGGCCTGGATGATTTCTTAAAATACCATGATATCCAGTTATTGGAAATTGTTGGTCTGGCAATGGACTATTGTGTGAAGTTTACCTGTACAGATGCCGTAGCTAACGGATATGTTACTTGTCTTCATTTCAATGGAACCCGTGCTGTCAATGTAAAACCGGATAACGGAAGGGATGCCATTTATGAGATGCTTCAAAAAGGAGTTACTGTCTTAGGATAGGACCCAAGAAATAATAAAAAGAGGCTGTCCTTTTGAGACAGCCTCTTTATTTTTCTAAATGCTAAATGATTTTCAATAAAAATTAAAAAAGATCTTAAAGCATTTTCAAATTGTTTACTTCTAATTCTGTAAGGATTCTCCAGTGTCCTCTTTTGATGTTTTTCTTGGTAAGACCTGCAAACATAACACGGTCTAAAGCTTCCACCTCATAACCTAATCTTTGGAAAATTCTTCTGATAACACGGTTCCATCCGATGTGGATTTCAATCCCGATTTCAGTTTTAGGTTTTCCTTCAATGTATGAGATCTGATCTACATTAGCTACTCCTTCATCCAAACGAATTCCTTCTGCGATTAATTTCATGTCTTCACCGGTTAATTTCTTATCCAATGTTACATGATAGATCTTTCTCGCTTCAAAAGAAGGGTGAGTCAGCTTTTTAGTCATGTGACCATCATTCGTTAAAAGAATTACACCTGTTGTAGAACGGTCTAATCTTCCAACCGGGAAAACGCGGTAAGGAGAAGCATTCGCTACAAGATCCATTACCGTTTTTCTTGCTTTATCATCTTTTGTTGTAGAAATGTATCCTTTAGGTTTATTCAAAAGAACATATACCGGCTTTTCAGGCGTAATATTTTGTCCGTCGAAAACTACCTTGTCGGTTTTCTCAACCTGGTAACCCATTTCTGTTACTACCTTTCCATTAACTTCCACCAAACCTTGGGTGATCAGTTCATCAGCCTCTCTCCTGCTGCAGATTCCTGAGTTTGCGATATATTTATTAAGACGAATCGTATCCTTATGGACATCCTTTTCTATTTTGTTATATCTTCTTTTCTGTACAAAAGATCTTGCTCTGTCTTCATCTCTTTCATTTCCGCTAGAAGGTCTTCTACCGTACTTTAAACTCCCTCTTTCATATTTATCTCTGCTGTCAAAATCTTTACCTCCTCTTTTCGGAGCAGATTTTCCAAAAGTTTTTCGTTCTCTTCCTTCACTTTGATTAGTGATGAAAGGCTTTCTTTCAGATTTTGAATTTCCCTCATCAGCTTTACCTTCAAAACTGCCTTCGCTCTTTTTGAAAGGTTTTTTATCAAACTTTGAATTGCTGCCTTTATGGTCAAGGTTTCTCTCTCCTGCTTTTGGAAAAGGTTTCTTGAAAGATTTTGATCCTGAAGAATTTCCAGATTTAGAAGCACGAGAATCATCAGAATTTTTTCTTGTTGAAATTCTTGGTCTTTGTGGTTTTCCTGACTTATTATTATCTCTGCTCATTCTAAAAATTTTTGCAAAGATAGTAATTTAGTTACGAGTTAAAAATTAAGAATCATAACTTTGCAATATTGTTTTACAATTAACTATATATAATTCCGGAAATGATAACACTATTAAACGATCAGTTTTCCCAGATCAATGCGTTTTTACATGAAAAATCTTTCAGTAAAATTTTCATCCTGGTTGATGAAAACACACATGAATACTGTCTTCCTACCCTTTTAGGCAATATGGAAACAGATTTAGCCTTTGAAATTTTAGAGATAGAAGCAGGTGAAGAGATGAAAAATATTCAGACGGCGAATCAGCTTTGGGAAATTTTAACCGAAATGCAGGCAGACAGAAAAGCACTGGTCATTAATTTAGGTGGTGGTGTCATCACAGACATGGGTGGTTTTGTTTCCTCTACCTACAAAAGAGGAATCCAGTTCATCAACATACCTACTACCCTTTTATCTATGTGTGATGCTTCTATTGGTGGAAAAACAGGAATTGATCTGATGCATTATAAAAATATGGTGGGAACATTTACTTTTCCGGAACAGATTTTCGTGTATCCTCAATTTTTAGAGACTCTTCCTTTCAAAGAGTTAAGAAGCGGATTTGCAGAAATGCTGAAACATGGCTTAATCGCTGATAAAACACATTGGGAAAACCTGATACAAATCCAGAAGCTTGACGTAGAATCTGTACTTACCCATATTCAAACATCTATGGAAATCAAGCAGGAAGTGGTGAATCAGGATTTCCATGAAAAGAATATCAGAAAAACACTGAATTTCGGACATACTATTGGACATGCCATAGAAAGCTCTTGTCTGGAGCAGGGAAATCCTGTTTTACATGGTGAGGCTGTTGCTGCGGGAATGATTTGTGAAACTCACCTTTCTCATCTGGAAGGTCTTTTATCCAAAGAAGATGCAGAGATCATTATCAGTAACATTCAGAGATACTATCCTTATTTGGATATCAGCGATTTTACAGATGAACACCTGTGTGCATTATTATTAAATGATAAAAAGAACACTGAAAAGAAGATTAACTTCTCTTTACTATCCGGAATAGGAGCTTGTGTATTTGATCATGAATGCAACCAAAAAAACATTGAAAAATCATTACACTTTTACAGAAAATTAAATGATGCTTAATCTTACATACAGAATGAGTACATCATAAAAAATGAACCTGTTTTTAAAGTGATACACAACCTCACTTTAAAACAGGCTCATTTACTATTTTATATTAATTGACTTTTTCTAATGCTTTCAATCGTTTCTCAAAATACTCTAAAGTATTTTGCATTTCTGTTTGAGCTTTCTTTAATCTTTCATTTTCTTTCTCAAGAACTTTGATCTTATCAGCCATTGCCTGACTGGCAGAAACATTAAGCATTGACAGCGCATCATAATCTACAGTTCTTACATCAGAAACTTCAGTACCGTAAACAAAGACTTTTCCTTTTAATATTCTTCCTTTCATATCTACTGTAATAGAATGAGGAGTTATTTTTTGTATCCCAAGAATTATTTCTCCGGATTCATCATATACTTTTAATTGCTGATCTTTTTCATCAATAGCAATAGGTTTTTCAAATGTAAAAGTAGATCCGTTTTGTTTGGATAGCTGATAAACATTAGGGATGAAAACTTTTGTTCCGTTTTTACTTACCGCTTGAGGATAAACGGATTCTACTTCCTGTGCAATTACTTTTTTAAACTCTTGTTTTCCATATACGGCTTCATCTTTCATCACATAATCTGTAATTGCAATTTTTCTCAATATTTCCAGATCTTTCGCACGGTCGGACCTTCCTTTGATATTTTTAATTCTCTGATCAGAAAAAAGTGAGGTTTGGGTTACACTAAGTTTTCCTACAGAAATAATATTCCCTTCCGTATATAAAGAAGTATTCGTATTAAAACCACCTATGTCGTTAGTATAATTAGCATAGGTTGCAGGAGTTCCGCCTGCTGTACCTGCATCCGGATTAATACCGTAATACGTAAGACTGGTAACTGCCAATGGCCACGAAGAAGTTTTTAAACGAATATCCAATGGAAACTTTGGGGTGTCTGTTCCGACTCCTATATTGCCATTCTGATCGATATTAATCCTTTTGTTTCCATCTCCGTCAGCAATAATAACCGTATTTGAGAGGGCCGCGGGTAATCCAATGATATTAGCTCCGATAATGGTGTTTGATTTACCGCTTATAATGCCCATACCAGCCTGATATCCTATTAAGGTATTATTCCCTAAATTTCCTGATGAATTGACATTATAACCCGCCCGGGTTCCAATAGCTACATTACCTCTCCCTGCAACTGTAGAACGAAGCGCATCACTACCTATTCCGACATTTCCATCGCCACTAATCAGTTCACGAAGCGTGCTGGCACCGATTCCTACATTTCCTATGGTGCTTTTTGCCGAATATATTGAAAAATAACCATTCGCGACATTATTGTTTCCATCCACATTAGAATATAACGCCCGGTAACCGTAGCCTGTGTTTTGTATTCCGGATTTATTATTGCTCAGAACTTCGGTTCCAATAGCGGTATTCATACTTCCTGTCGTATTCGAAATCAGATTTCCAGCACCTACGGCTGTATTATTGATTCCGGTTGTGTTGGTTGCAAGGCTGTTGACTCCAAATATAGTATTGGTTGTATTTAATACCCCAGATACAATATTATTACGCTTAAAGATCACATCTACATTATCTGTAGTTCCTATAAAATTGGTTCCATTGACCATTCCGGAATTTCCGGTAAGGCTCCATCCTGTCATTACTATAGGAGTAAGGTCATCTAACACTTTAGCCCATCGGGCCGCTGTTCCACTCCAATAATAATATCCAGGGACCATCCCATTACCTATTGTTGTATTGTAGACTATTAATGAATTGGAGGAATTGGGTATTGTAGTCATATCTGAGTTCCCACTTAACGAAACTCTAGGGATTAAAAGTCCTTTATTGTTGCTTACCATTTCCATAATAGAAGATGGATGGGGTTTTGTGGTATTGATTCCTATTTGCGCCTGAAGGTTATTTTCAAGAGCAAAGGCAAGCATTAGTACCATGCATTTTTTCATAGCTTAGATCATGTTAATGAATCCTTACAAAACGATTATGCTTTATAAGTTTAAATTCGAGTTATACTTTTAATGGTTTATCAGTTAAATATTTTTTTCTTTCGTGTGTTGTGATAGTGTTAAATACAGCAAATTTAATGAAGTGCCGAAAAATAAGCCTATAGAATTAATTCTTATCTCTCTATTAACAAATTATGATGACATTTATTTTTAAAACAGTGGGGAATAACTAAAAAAGTTGTTTCAAATAATGTAAATTTTTCTTGATACAAAGCCTTTTGCTTCTATTGCATTCATATAAATGAAAAATTAAGCGCAATTTAAATTATGTTAAACAAACATTTGTTTATATGTAAAAAATATTGATTATCAGCACATTAAGTAGAGTGGAAATGACATTTTAGTGACTTTCAACCACCTGACTTTTATCATATTTTAGTTTTTGGCATTCAATTTGAAAGATACTCTGCGTCTAACGAAAGTTGACAGTAGTAAAATTTAAAATTATAAATAGTAAAATATTAAAAAATTAAAGTTATGAAAAAGTTAATTTTGGGATTAGCAGTAACTGCAAGTTCATTAGCATTTGCTCAGCAAACAACTTCATCTTCTAATCCAGTTACATTTGGTATCAAAGGAGGTATGAACGTTTCATCTCTTTCTAAAGGAGCTGACTTGAGCGATTCTAAATCCAAAATCGGTTTTAATGCAGGTGTTTTCGCAAACATCCCTGTTGCTAGCTCATTCAGCATTCAGCCGGAGGTTCTTTATAACGACTTAGGTTCTAAAGTAACCAGAGAGTATAATGTACTTGGAAATACTTACAGAGATGAATCTTCAAGAAATTTAGGATATATCGCAGTACCGGTAATGTTCCAGTATAACGCAACTCCTGAATTTTTCTTAGAAGCAGGACCTGAATTTGGATTCTTGGTTAGCGCTAATGATAAATTTAAGAGTTCTACAAACAATAATACAAGCACAAGAGTACAGAGCCTTAACAAGGATAACTTCAGTACGTTCAATTTCGGGATCGGTCTTGGTGCAGGATATTATTTCACTCCAAACTTAGGAATTACAGCAAGATATACAGCTGGTTTAACAGATGTATACAAAAATAATAATGGAAGTGCAGTAAGAAACAATGTATTCCAGGTAGGTTTAGCTTATAAATTTAAATAAGCATAAAACACATTCACATAACAAATTTTAATTTCAGTAAAATGTCTAGATTTAAATTATTAAGTCTAGACATTTTTTTGTTTAAATGTTTCTTACTTCTATTTTAAACAGGCCTTTCATCCGGGGTTTCATTTTAGTTTTTGGCATTTAATTTGAAGGACATTCCGCGTCAAGCAACTTGACAATATTAAATTAAAAAAACATAAATTGATGAAAAAATTAATTTTAGGATTCGCGGTAACCGTCGGTTCACTAGCATTCGCTCAACAAACCACTCCACCTTCTAGTAATCCAGTTACATTTGGTATCAAAGGGGGGCTGAACGTTTCAACACTTTCAAAGGGAGCAGATCTTAACGATTCTAAATCCAAGACTAGTTTTAACGCAGGTGTTTTTGCAAACATCCCTGTTGCTAGCTCATTCAGTGTTCAACCTGAGGTTATTTACAATGCTCTAGGTTCAAAAGTTGTAAGGGAATATAATATCCAGGGAAACAGATATGTAGAGGCATCTTCAAGAAATTTAGGATATATCGCAGTACCGGTAATGTTCCAGTACAATGCCACTCCCGAATTCTTTATTGAAGCCGGTCCTGAATTTGGATTCCTGGTGAGCGCTAGGGATAAAGTAGAAAGCTCTACCAATAATAATACCATTACAAGAGTTAACGGTCTTAACAAAAATGATTTTAATACTTTCAATTTTGGAATCGGTCTTGGTGCAGGATATTATTTCACTAAAAATTTAGGAGTTACCGCAAGATATACGGCTGGTTTAACAAATGTTGTAAAAAACAGACCTAGTGGTTCAGATGGAGTAAGAAACAATGTGTTCCAGGTAGGTTTAGCATTTAAATTTAAATAAGCGTAAGTAATACATTCAGATAACAAGTTTTAATTTCAATCAATGGTTAGATTTCATAGTTAAATCTAACCATTTTTCTTTCTACCCTATTACTTCAATACTTTCCGATTAAAAGTTCTGTATGCCTAGTTTGTTTTAAAACTAAATTCATAAGCTATGAAAAAATGAGTATAATAGTATGATCGCATTTTAACCTTTAGAACGACTATTTTAGATTTAACCTAAATCATTGTTATTTATTTTTTATAAAATTAACATAATTTGGCAAGAATTTTGCATAAAAACAGTTGAAATTTCAAAACAATTTTAACTATGAAAAAATTATTATTAGGGTTAGCAGTCGTTGTAAGTTCATTGACATTTGCCCAGACGTTTGGAGTAAAGGCAGGTCTGAATATTTCCAGCATTTCAGGTGATGATACGAAATCAAAAGCCGGATTTTATGGAGGATTATTGATGAACGTTCCTGTTGCATCAAGTTTCAGTATTCAGCCTGAAGTTTTATATAATGGTATGGGAGCAAAAGCTGATGGAAATAATGATCTTAAAATCAATTTAAGTTACATTTCAGTACCGGTAATGTTTCAATACAACGCTACTCCGGAGTTTTATCTTGAAGCAGGGCCCCAGTTCAGCTTTCTGATCGATTCTAAATTTAAAAACAACTCTGCATCAGCAGACGCCAAGGATTTTATCAAAGGTTTTGATTTTGGTATCGGTCTTGGTGCAGGATATTTCTTTACAAAGAATATCGGAGTTAACGCAAGATATGTAGCTGGTGTAACAGATATTTCTAAAAAAGTAAATGGTATACAACCTGACGGTAAAAACAATGTATTCCAAATTGGATTGGCTTATAAGTTTAAATAATCAATTCATAACAAATAGTAAAGGTTAGATTTTACAAAGTCTAGCCTTTTTTTATGCTGTTTGATCATCATTTTGAAACTTATTACCACTCTACTTCTTTCTTATTTTCTTTATTTTTTTTAACAAGATGAAAAATATACCATGCATTAAATAAGGAAAAATAGTGACAAATTAGGGATTGGCATGACCATCTTTGTCTTGATTTAAGATCTTTTATAATAAAATCTGACAAAAACCGTGACTAATACAAATGAACTCAGAAAAAAGCTGTTATTTTTTTTAATTAAAAATTAACATAAAAAATAAAGCAATACATTACAATCGTTTAATATAATTCAACATAAGTTGAATATTTCTGTTTCTTTTTAATTTTCGCCCTATAATTTATCTTTTTGCAAATCATGGCATTAAAGGTTTGGCAAGCATTTTGCAAAATAAAACAAGTCTGAGTGAAAACTCGGATAAACAAAAGACTAAATAGTAAAATTAAAAAATAAAATTATGAATAAGTTATTTCTAGGACTAGCGATAGTTGCTGGTTCATTAGCTTTCGCTCAAGAAACACAAACGACACAGACTACTACTATTACTACTGTGACTACTGTTAATAAGGACAAAGATCCTGTTAGATTCGGTATTAAAGGTGGTGCTAACTCCGCTTACTTCAGCTCACAAAAGCTAAGTATCAACAACCAACAATTAGGATTCCACGCGGGTGCTTTTGTTAACATTCCGCTTTCTAAGGAAATTAGCTTACAACCAGAAGTAATGTTTAATCAGTTAGGAGCTAAAAGTGTACTTTCTGATGTGACAACACCAGATGGAGTGACTAGGACTCAACGTGACTACAGAACAACATTGAACTATATTTCAGTACCATTAATGGTGCAGTTCAAGCCAGCTGATAATTTCTATGTAGAAGCAGGTCCTGAGTTCAGTTATTTTGTTAGTGGAAAAAACAAAGGAGAAACTACGGTTACTACTACCACTGATAATATGACAACTACACAAAGATCTTCAGTTTCTGAAACCATCAACAAAGACAATATCAACAGATTCAACTTTGGTTTAGGATTAGGTCTTGGTTACTACTTTACACATAACTTAGGTATTAACGCAAGATATGTAAACAGCTTAACAAAAATTGATAAAAGTGTTCCTGCAGCGCTAAATAACAACAGAGTGTTCCAATTAGGATTGAATTATAAATTTTAATAATCACTAACCAATTTTTTAACCATAAATGCATCTTTTTGCATTGTAAAATGGCTGGGAGAATTTCTTCCAGCCATTTTTATTGAGTTGACAAACCTATTTAAATATTCTGGGGTCATCACTAATCACTCCATCAATTCCCATAATCCTAAGCTCCTGTAACCTTTCCTTGGTATTCACGGTCCATGGTATCACTTTCATGCCCAATTGGTGGCATTCTTGTACCAATTCAGGAGTGACAAGAGATTGATCAGGGCTATAGATAGTCGGAACAAAACTTAAAAACTTCATATCACCGGGTATCCCATTAAGATGGTCCGGATACAATTTAAACTTCTCTAAAGGTATATTTTTGAAATAGCTCCTTTGCTGTGCCAGCTTTTTATCATCTACTTTCTCTACCAGTAAAGCAGTCATTACCTTTGGGTATTCTTTGTGAATGATTTCCAACGTTCTCGGATCAAAAGATTGAATAATAACCCGATCCTGAATTCCTTTTGCTACGATAATCTTCATCATAAGAGCTACAAATTCTTTCGGTTCCGGATGAAAGATGTTATCTGAGAAAGGACGTGTTTTAGTTTCTATATTATAGAAAGGTAAAGGTCTTTTCAACTCACGGGAATAAGCTTCACAAGCATCTATTACGTCTTCAAAAAGAGGCTTCTGTACTTTCATTTTCTTTTGATCAGGATAATTATTAAGCGCTTTTAAACCTACATCAAACGTCTGAATTTTCGCATAAGGCATCTCATAAATTTTGTAATAAAACCCCGAGTCTCTGGGAATATAAGTTCCATCAGGCTTTGTGACCAATTCAGGTGAAAGAAAAGAGTCATGTGAAAGAATGACCTGCTTATCTTTTGTTATCGCCAAATCCATTTCAAGGGTGGTGACGCCCATTTTTAGAGCATTTTTCATTGCCGGAATGGTATTCTCAGGATATAGAGATTTACCTCCCCGATGTGCCTGTTTGTCAAAAGACTGAGCGGAACACAACTGAACAAATGCAATAAAAATACTTGTAAAAAATATACCTTTCATATTCTGAAGTTTAATTTCACGAAATTAAAACTTACCTGAATATTATATAATACAGCAATATTAAGCTTTTAATACATTTTCATAAAATGCCATTATTCGTAAGTGAAAACTCAGAAGAGCAAAAAATAGAAAAGGGTCAGATTATAATAACCTGACCCTTTTACTTGTATATGGTAAATACTATTAATTAAATAGTTCTACTTCTTCTCCTTTAGCCACAGGATATTTTTCTGTAAAACATCCGAAGCAATGATCAGAAGATCCTAAAATCTCTTTAAGGTTATCTGTACTTAAGAATTCTAAAGAATTTACTCCCAGGTAATCTCTAAGCTGATCCGTTGTCATATTAGCTGAAATCAGATCATCTTTTGAAGGAGTGTCAATTCCAAGATAACATGGAGCAATAATAGGTGGGGAAACACTTCTGAAGTGAATTTCTTTTACTCCTGCATCTTTTAAAATCTTAACCAATCTTTTAGAAGTAGTACCACGAACGATGGAATCATCTATGATCACTACCCTTTTTCCTTTAATTTCAGAAATGATAGGATTGAGTTTCAGATTAACGATCCTTTCTCTCATCTCCTGTGTCGGAACAATAAAACTTCTTCCAATGTATCTGTTCTTAATTAAAACAGGACGGAATGGTATTCCTGACGCTTTTGAGAAGCCAATAGCAGCCGGTACTCCGGAATCAGGAACACCAATGACAATATCAGCATCTACAGGAGCCTGTTCCCATATTTTCTCTCCTGACTTTTCTCTGATCTCATACACATTGATGTTTTCCAGCGTAGAGTCGGGTCTTGCAAAGTAGATATATTCGAAAGAACAAATTCTTTGTCTGCCCTTATCATTAACCATATAAGAATGTAATCCGGTTTCATTTTCGTTGGTATAAACGATTTCTCCCGGTAAAATATCTCTTACGTACTGTGCACCCACCGCATCTAATGCTACGGATTCGGAAGCAACAACATAGGTCTTTTCATCAATAGCTCCTAAAACCAAAGGACGGATTCCATTGAAATCCCTGAAGGCAAAAAATTTATTTCTGGTCATTCCTACGACGGAATAAGCCCCTTCGATCTTTTCCATAGTTGCTTTAATTGCTCCTCTTAAGCCTAAATCAAGATTTTTTTGAATTAATCTTAAAATAACTTCAGAATCTGAAGTTGCTCTGAACACTACCCCTTCTGCTTCCAGCTCAGCTTTGAGCTCTTTAGCATTAGTCAGGTTACCGTTATGTGCAATTGAAAGTATAATCTGGTCATATTCGTTTTTCGCGAAAAATGGCTGAAAATTATATTTCTTCTTGTCTCCTGCAGTCGTATAGCGGGTATGCCCGATTGCAGAATTTCCCATAAAAGCTTCAGGATCTTGAATATCTTTATAAACGTCTAATACCAAACCTTCATCTTTCAGGTTGTTGATCTTTCCGTTTTTCAGAACAGAAATACCACAAGCTTCCTGACCTCTGTGCTGTAAAGCAAAAAGCCCGAACTGAGAAAGAGAAAAGGTATCTAAATCATTATCAGAATACAATCCGAAAATTCCACACTCCTCATTAGGAGCATCCAATCTCTCTTCTTCCTGTGTTCTGAAAAGATTCCTACCATAAGGATGGTCTTTAAACTGTTTTAAATATTCACTTTTATGAATGTCTAAACTTTCCATTTTTTCTAAATATTAGAAGTTAGATCTCAGAATATTGTCTAAGTTAACTTCAAATTATAATTTTAAACTTTTCTTTAATGAATAAACCCTTTCCAGTGCATATGCATCTGGTGTTTAACTTCTGAATTATTTACCTAATAAGGTTTTCAGTCTGTTATAAATTTCAACGTATGCTTCAGTTACTTCTCCTAAATCTCTACGGAAACGGTCTTTATCCAATTTTTTCATGGTATCTTTATCCCATAGTCTGCAAGTATCCGGAGAAATTTCATCTGCCAGGATGATCTCGCCATCTGAGGTCTTACCTAATTCAATTTTGAAATCCACCAAAATAATATTCATCTTATCAAAAAGATCAATCAGAATTTCGTTGATGTCTGAAGTTAATTCATACATTTCATCAAGTTCTTCATAAGTAGCAGCACCTAAGAAAACAGCATGATGATCGTTGATTAGAGGATCTCCTAATTCATCTTTTTTATAGCAGATATCAAAAATAGTTACCGGAGATTTAATTCCTTCTTCTACTCCTAATCTTTGTGCCATACTTCCTGCAGAATAGTTTCTTACCACCATTTCCAAAGGAATAATAGACACTTTTTTTACCAATTGTTCTCTTTCGTCCAATTGTTTAATGAAATGAGTTTTAATCCCTTTTTCGTTTAAATACTCAAAAATTAAGGTTGTAATGGCATTGTTCATTTCGCCTTTCAAATCAACCTGTCCTCTTTTCTGAGCATTAAACGCTGTAGCATCGTCTTTAAAACGTACGACTACCTGGTCAGGATTATCGGTAGCAAACACTTGTTTAGCCTTACCTTCGTACAACATTTCTTTCTTTTCCATTTTCTAAATTGTCTTTATAGTTAGATTTATAATTATTGTATCAAAATTCCCGTTAAAACAGCCATTCCAAAACTTAAAAGTGTACCGACAAGTACATACTCCGTTAACTTTCTTTGTTTGGCCTGAGCCAGATCGCTGAATCTGAAAACAGATTTTGCAGCTACCATAAAACCTACGCCTTCCCAGTGATTCACTAAAATAAAAATGAATACCAGCAGACGTTCCAAAATTCCTATATATTTTCCGGCACTCGTTAAAGATTCGGTTTGTATATTATTTTGTACTTCAGCAACCGGAGTCCATGAAGACAACAATGTTTTAATAATAATAGATGAAGGTGTGGTCAGAAACAGAACAGCCATCAATATTTTCAGAAACTCCTGATCGTTAAAAATACCCAGATCAAACTCTTTAAAGTATAGTGAAATACCAGCGATAACAGCTACATGAAGAAACTGATCTATAAAAAACCATCTTTTTTTAGTTTTAATATTCTGAAAGCTAAGCTTACATACATCAATAATATAGTGAGACACCCCTACCAAGGCTGCAATCCACCACAGTTTTACATCCCAAAGGAAAATAAAAGCTAAAGCAGTATGAATGAGAATGTGAAAGTAAAGGTATTTGCTTTTCAGTTTACGATTTTCCTTATCAGCAACCCATGCATTTGGCTGAAGAAGAAAATCTCCGAGTAAATGTGCCAATATGAGCTTAGTGAAAATCATCTTTACAGTTCTGAAATTTTCTGTCTAAAATATTGATTAGTCTCTACGATAAGGTCATAGTTTGCCCGTTTCAGCCTCTGGCTCACCGAAGATTGTGAGATATTGAATTTTCTGGCCAGATCTTCCTGGGTAATATCTTTATTCATAATCATCTCATGAATAATCTCAGCAGTCGCCATAGTCCATTTATCAAAGTCTTTAGAAGACCATTTAAGAAGGATATTAAGGTCTCTGTCTACAATTTCACTGGACGTTTTAATCGCCACCGTATCGCCATCATTCTTAAGGTCATTTAGTAATCTTCCGGAGTTGACGTAAGCAGTTCCGTTAGACTCTGTAATTTTTTCAGATGAAAAATTTTCCTCGCCGATACCTATGGCTATTCTTACATCTAAATTCTCCAGACTTTTTATAATAGATTTGATGGCTAGAAAATGCCAGAAAACGTCATCAATATTACATTTAAGTTGAAATTCGTCGCCTCTGTAAATTTCCCATGTAAGAGGTGAGCTCCCCCAATTCTCCAGGAGATTCTTTAGTTTGGTAATCCAAACTTCCGTGTCTGCATGTTGCGAATTTATAATATCACCGGTAATGACCGCTATCATTTTGCAAATATAAGCATAATTACTTATAAATAAAAGATATAAGCAAAAACCCTTATAGATAATAATTATTAGTGATTCTGCTTATATCGATGATCCCTTAAATCTAAGATTTCATGCGGTTTACACGTTAATAATAAACATTGAAACCTATTTTTAACTTTTATTTTTTACTTAAAAATACAATACTTGTTTATTTTTTTATAAAATGATACGCTTTGTCATCTAACTGTAAGAGATAAACACCAGGCTGCAAATTCTGCACAGAAATACTTTTCTTATTTTTAAATGGTGTGTATTCTGTTGCTACTACCTTCCCTAATAAATTGATAATTTTTGCCATTTTTATATTTTCTGTTTTTCCACTCACAAAAATATTTTCCTGAACAGGATTCGGATAAATCTTAAAATTATTATTTGCAGCCAATCGATTATCTGAAACTGATAATGTTCCTAAGTCTTTACAATAATCACTTTCATAAGAATCCCATTCATCAATATCGAAAGTATTGATGGGTTGATTAACATAAGGTTTTCTGTAAAGAGAAACATTGCTTAATACTGAAGAATTGGATTGAAACCTTGTCCCTATAGCGTCTATAGTAGTAGATTTATACCTTAGTTCAATATACTGGCTTCCTGAATAAGTCATCTGAGGAGCTGCTGTTGCCAACTTGGCCTGATCTGTCGTAAAACAAGATAAATCAGCCTTGGGATTCAGAATGACAAACACCTCATTATTCTGAACAACACCTTCTAATTCGTAAGGTGCCGGAAAATAATAGTTATTTCCACTGAAAAACTGGATAGACAGTTTGTAATCACTCAGGCTAACTGCATGCCCTGTCTTATTGGTAATCTCAATAGCTTTATTATTAGAGGTTCCTTCAATATATTTGGAGACAAACAAATCCTTAGAATACATATCCGAAGCAAGTGTTGTAACAGTCGTACTATTGGTTTCAGAAGAAAATAAATACCCATTATCATAAGCCTTAACGGTGAAATTATAAGTTGTATCGGGAGAAAGATGATCAATACTGATCGAAGTATCTTTTGTTGAAGCCACCAATGTTCCGTTCTGATAAATTTTATACCCAATCACATCTGTGCTCGTACTTGGAGACCAATTTAACGTAGTAAAATAAGCCCCCGCTTGAGTAGCTGCGAGATTAGATGGTGCCTGGGGAGCGACGACATCAGGAGTTTGACTCCAGATAAGATCGACCCACTGTGGATAATCTACAAAAGGATTTCTATTGTGTTGGATGGCATAAACGTTATTATTTCTATCAATTTCTTTCTGAGAAACGGGATCCTGAGCATGCCATTGAAGGAGCATGGTTATATATGCATCATCAAAAGCCTTTTCCTCTGTGCCGTCCAAAGGATTGGTATCCGAAGCAGGATTTACGTTATTATTAAATCTGAAGGTTCCCAGCTTTCCTTCATATCGCACGGCAAAATACAAGAGACTTCTTGCTACATCACCTTTAAATTCATCAATCGGCTCATAAACACGACCTGTGTACGCATAGTTAGGAATTGCACTTCTTCCGATCTTTGAAGAATTCGTAAACGTATGAAATATACCGGAAGGAACTGTTGTTGAAACTCCATAAGGATAATTGCTTCTTAGTTGATTGATTCTGGCATCAGTAGGAATTACGAAAAACAAATCCGAATACATAGGATAATTACTGTAGAAAGTGCTTTGAGGCATCATATGTTCTCTGTTCCACCCCAGCCCCTCTGCAGATGCACTTCCAATAAGGTCAGCAGTCGTGTATTCATAAGCATCAGGACCTGTCGGAATCTCAGAATACATATCGAGCAATATCGTCGTATTATTTATATCATGGTCGTAATAAATATCCAGATCGGTCTGATTGTAATAATTGGTAAGATCGCTATAGTGCCAGTTGATATTCTTTTCTGAAATAATATCATGCAATTTAGATTTAAGAGCATAACCCGTTAACCCGGCTGTTCCGTTATAATATCCAGACGGAACCTGGGCATCAATAAAAAACGTCAATAAAAGGAAAGGAAATAAAAGTTTTTTCATACATTAAAATTTAGATACTTAAAATAGGGAAATAATTGAATTGTTCTACCCTATGCTCCATTAAAAAAAGATTAAATATTAGCCTGTAATAATCTGACAATTAAATTATTGTAAAATCAACCCTATCGCAGGGGCGATTTTTTTTCGTATTTCCACAATTTAAGTATCTTTGAGAACTAACTATTTATCACTTATATGAATACAGAGACTATGGACAATATTAAAATGATAGCAGAAACAGCAAGGGAATTTGCTGAAAAAAATATCAGACCCAATATTATGGAGTGGGACGAAAGCCAGACTTTTCCTAAAGATTTATTTCATCAGTTAGGAGAAATGGGTTTTATGGGAATTGTTGTCCCTGAGCAGTACGGCGGTTCTGGTCTTGGTTATCATGAATATGTTACTATTCTGGACGAAATTTCTCAGGTAGATCCGTCTATCGGACTTTCTTTAGCAGCGCATAATTCACTTTGTACCAATCATATCTATGAATTTGGAAATGAAGAGCAGAGAAATAAATGGCTTCCTCAGCTGGCAAGCGGAAAAGTGCTTGGAGCATGGGGATTAACAGAACATAATACAGGTTCAGATTCAGGAGGAATGTCTACTACTGCCGTAAAAGATGGCGACGAATGGATTATTAACGGTGCTAAAAACTTTATTACTCACGCCATCTCCGGAGATATCGCTGTTGTAATGACAAGAACAGGAGAAAAAGGAGCAAAAAATAATTCTACAGCGTTTGTCCTTGAAAAAGGAATGCCTGGCTTCACTTCCGGAAAGAAGGAAAATAAATTGGGAATGCGTGCTTCTGAAACAGCTGAGCTGATTTTTGATAATGTACGTGTACCGGATTCTCACCGTTTAGGAGAAGTTGGAGAAGGGTTCAAGCAAGCCATGAAAATATTAGATGGCGGTAGAATTTCTATTGCAGCTTTGAGTTTAGGAACGGCAAGAGGAGCTTATAAAGCTGCTTTAAAATATGCGAAAGAAAGACATCAGTTCGGAAAAGCTATTGCAAGCTTCCAGGCGATTAACTTCATGCTTGCTGATATGGCAACAGAGATTGATGCTGCTGAACTTCTTATCCAAAGAGCCAGTACACTGAAAAATGCAAAACAAAAAATGACAAAAGAGGGAGCGATGGCAAAGTTATATGCTTCTGAAGCTTGTGTAAGAATTGCAAACAATGCAGTTCAGATTTTTGGAGGATACGGATACACTAAAGATTTCCCTGCAGAGAAATACTACAGAGATGCTAAACTTTGTACCATCGGAGAAGGAACTTCAGAAATCCAGAGATTGGTTATCGGAAGAGATATCACTCAATAATTGTATAAAAACAATAGATTCTAATATCAGATATCTGCCGAAAACTTTTCGGAATAGGCTAAATTTTTAAAGCCTTATTATATAAATTAGAATTATCATACAAATAAATGAATAGCATACGCATTTTGTGTATGCTATTTTCTTTTTCTGATACAATATAAATTAAAGTATTTTCAATGTATTAAATAATATTTTAAATCAATACTCTAAATTTTTCTTAAAAAATTTTGTTTTTCGTGATAAAATTTTTATTAGCTTTGATATTCCACAATCAAAATATATTTTATATGAAAAAACAATTATCAATGATTGGGATGCTTCTCATTTCGGGCATCTCTTTCGCGCAGACTGATCGTCTTTGGTCTCAAAGCTCACAAAAATCAACCACAGAAATCTTTGAGAACAAGACTAGCATTAACAATCCGAAAGTGTATACACTTGATATTAACGGATTAAAAAATGCACTATCCAGAGCTCCCAAAAGATTAGCTGCCGGAGAAAAATCAGAAATTATTATTTCCTTTCCTAATTCTGAAGGGAAAATGGAAAACTTTAAAGTAAAAGAAAATTCAAATTTTGATCCGCAACTGGCCGCCAGATACCCGGATATCAAATCTTACGTAGGTGAAGGCCTTGAAAATTCTACTTCAACAGTGTATTTCAGTATATCTCCATTAGGGCTTTCATCAATGGAAATCTATGGAAATAAATCAGCAGTTTTTATTGAACCCTACACCAAAGACCTTTCGACCTATGTCGTTTACAAAAAATCAGATAAAAAAGACAATCTCAGCAAATTTGAATGTACTGTAATTGATGTTGCTCAAAAAGGAATTAACAACACTAATCTTGCGGCAAGACCCAATGCTGATGATGCTAAATTAAGAACATTCAGATTAGCTCTTTCCTCTACCGGAGAATACACGACGTACTTCGGAGGAACAAAAGCCAATGCCTTAGCAGCTATGAACAACACCATGACGCGTGTTAACGGTGTTTTTGAAAAAGATTTTGCCGCAAGAATGGTACTGATCTCTAATAATGACGCTGTTATCTATACCGATGCCTCTACAGACCCTTACTCTCCTTCTTCAGGTATGAGCAGCTGGAATTCACAGCTTCAAAGTACTTTAACTTCCGTAATTGGTGAAGCCAATTATGACATAGGCCATTTATTTGGCGCTACAGGAGGTGGAGGAAATGCAGGTTGTATCGGTTGTGTATGTACCAATGGATCTAAAGGAAGTGGATACACCTCTCCTGCCGATGCCATTCCTTCAGGGGATAATTTTGATATCGATTATGTAGCTCATGAAATGGGTCATCAGTTCGGAGGTAATCATACATTCTCAATGAGCAATGAAGGAACCGGTGCTAATATGGAACCGGGATCCGGATCGACTATCATGGGATACGCAGGAATTACAGCCCAGGATGTACAGCCTCACTCAGACGCTTTCTTCCATGCTATAAGTATTCAGCAGATTACCAAT
Organism: Chryseobacterium piperi; assembly: GCF_002285635.2. Lineage (NCBI taxonomy): Bacteria > Pseudomonadati > Bacteroidota > Flavobacteriia > Flavobacteriales > Weeksellaceae > Chryseobacterium > Chryseobacterium piperi. The sequence continues at coordinate 1,089,048 of NZ_CP023049.2, forward strand.
AACATCAAAGCTAAAACCTGCCCGGTAAGCACATCAACAGGAAATGCAATTCCAACAGCCAACGCCGGTCTTGATTATACTATTCCTAAAGGCACTCCATTTATCTTAACCGGAAGCGGGACAGATGCTGATGGCGATTCATTAACCTATATCTGGGAACAAATGGATAATGCCTCATCTTCCCAAACCGGAGCCAGCTCTGCAGCAAGTGCAACTAAAGCGTCAGGACCTACTTTCAGATCATGGGCTCCTGTAGCTTCACCTGTACGGTATTTTCCAAGAATGGCGTCAATACTTACCGGTGCTACTACAACAGCAGGTTCGGAAATCACCGTTGAAGCACTTTCTAACGTTGCCCGAACATTAAATTTCAGATTTACTGTTCGTGATAACAGAGCCGGTGGTTCAGGAAATAATTCTGATGATGCTGTCGTAACGGTTAATGCAACAGCAGGACCATTCACGGTATCCTCACAAAACTCTGCAACAACCTTTACAGGAGGTAGCTCTCAGACAGTAACATGGGATGTTGCCGGAACTACAGCCAATGGTGTGAATACTGCTAATGTTGATATCCTTTGGTCAACAGACAGCGGAAATACATGGACAACCCTATTAGCAGGAACTCCGAATGACGGTTCTCAGGCCGTAACGATTCCTAACTCTTCGACAACTACAGGAAGAATTATGGTAAAAGGCTCCAATCATATCTTCTTCGATGTCAACAATGCTAATATCACAGTGAACGCAGGATCAGGAGGTACTGATACTGTAGCTCCTACAGCTCCTACTCTTTCCGCTTCAGGAACTACTTCTTCAAGTACCAATTTATCATGGAGCGGTGCTACGGATAACGTAGGCGTTACAGGATATGATGTATATCAAGGTTCTTCACTGATTGGTTCTACAGCTTCTACTACATACACCGTAACAAGCTTAAGCCCGTCAACAACATACAGCTTTACCGTTAAAGCAAAAGATGCCGCAGGAAACATATCTGTTGCCAGCAATTCTGTCAGTGTAACTACTCTTGCAGGAGGTACTGTAACGTATTGTTCAGCATCTGCAACGAATACTGCTGACGAAAGAATCGGCAATGTAAAATTCGGAACAATCAACAATACTTCTACAGGAACTGCAGGATATGAAGACTTTACTTCCGTTTCTACCAATGTGACGAGAGGTAATGCTTATACTATTTCTATAACGCCTGTATGGACATCTACAGTCTATAACGAAGCTTATGCTGTATATATCGACTACAATCAGAATGGAAACTTTACAGACAGCGGAGAATTAGTATGGTCTAAAGCAGGCTCTACAACAACTCCGGTAACCGGAAGTATCACTATTCCTGCTTCTGCAACTTCAGGAGCAACAAGAATGAGAGTTATGATGCAGTACAGCTCTATTCCATCATCATCTTGCGGAAGTTATACGTATGGACAAGTGGAAGATTATACTCTTAATATTGTTTCTTCAGGAAAAGGAGACGTTCTTAACGCCGGTGACTTAATCACAGATGTTAAACTATATCCTAATCCGGTAAAAGATGTTTTAAGTATTTCAAATGCTACTACTGATGAGTTCAAAATTTTCGATATGGGTGGAAAGATAATTTACTCAGGAAAACTTGAAAGAGGAACTGTTAATGTAAGCCATCTTGTAAAAGGGGTATACATGATTCAAATCGGAGAAGCAACCAAGAGATTTATTAAAAACTAAATCTTAAAGTAAGTTATATCTATATAAAGGGCTGTCTAGAAATGGGCAGTCTTTTTTTATAGTTGATAGTTGATAGTTGATAGTTGATAGTTGATAGTTGATAGTTGATAGTTGATAGTTGATAGTTGATAGTTGATAGTTGAAAATTACAGATCTATTGAGTAACTCATCTTATCATTTGCTAATTAATCCACATCATGAATACATTTTACATGAATACGCTAATACAAATTTTGTCAAAGCTATTCATACAATTTATATTCTACATTGTACAAGATTTACTTTCAATCATTATCTTTGCTTTAAATTTAAAAAATTCATGGATAAAATTGATAGTCTGAACCAAGTAGCAGAATTCCATACTACTTTCAAAGCCCCTATTTTAGAAACACCACAAATCCCATCTCAGGAAAGATGCAATCTTAGGGTTGAACTTTTACAGGAAGAATTAAATGAATTGAAACAAGCTATTGAAGACAAAAATATGGTCGAAATTGCAGATGCTCTTTGTGATCTTCAGTATGTTTTAAGCGGAGCGGTTCTTGAATTCGGGCTTGGCAATAAATTTGTAGAATTATTCAACGAAGTTCAACGTTCCAATATGTCAAAAGCTTGCGATAATGAAGAACAGGCCAAAGAAACCGTTGAATTCTATAAAGAAAAGGAAGTAGAATCTTTTTATGAGAAATCAGGAGAGAAATTCAATGTTTACAGAAAGGCAGATCATAAAGTATTAAAAAACAAATATTATTCTCCTGCTGATCTCAAAACGATTATCGAACAATAACAAAATATGAAAAAATTTATTACAAATATTGTTGCCATTTCAAGTCTGGTCTTAGCTGCTCAGCAGTACCACGCTCAAAAAGTTGTGGTAAACCGTGAGGTTGAAACTCAAAAAGACGGAAAAATGCTTTTAGGCAATCAGTTAAAAGAACAGTTCTTAAAAGAACCGTATGCTGATTGGTATCTGAAAGAGCATGATGAATACACACTTGATCAGAAAGCAATCAGTGAGCTGAAAAAAGCTAAAATTGGTTCTTATAACATTATGGTTTTCATGGGAACATGGTGTGAAGACAGCCACAGAAATTTTCCAAGGCTGATGAAAATCTTAGAAGAAGTAAAGTTTCCTGAAAACAGATTGACAATTATTGCAGTAAACCGTAAAAAAGAATCTCCTTCTGGTGAAGAAGGCCTATATAATATTCATAAAGTACCTACCATTATTGTAGAAAAGTATGGTAATGAAATTGGAAGGATAATAGAAATGCCTAAAACCGGTTATGTAGAAAGAGATTTGGTAGAGATTTTGAAAAAAAATGACAAGTCGGTATTTAAAGAAATATTTAAAAAATAAATATTGAAAAATAATAAACTAATACTATCATTTGCAGCCGGAATTCTGGTTATGCTATTTCTATTTTTGGGAGTTAAATCATGTTTTAATTTTGGAAATAAAACTGAAAAGACAGATTATTATATTCTGACGAATCAGATTTCCAAAATGAATAAAATGGTCGTTCTGGAACAGAATACGTCCAGTATGCAAAAGACAAAGATGGGCTATGAAGTATTGGGCAACGAAGTTTCAAGTAACAGCATCATTACCTATACTAAAACCAATGCCCAGGTTACTTATGATCTCAACAAAATGAAAATGGAGGTAGACTCTGTCAATAAAAAGCTGATCATTACCGAATTGCCTGATGCAGAGATCAGAATTACCCCAAGCGTAGAAATACAGTCTCTGGATGATTCTTTTTTCAATAGGATTTCTGAAAAGGACATTAAAAATGTTACTCAGAAAGCGAAAGAAACTGCGATGAAAACAATTGATGAAAATCGTCTGAGAAATGAAGGTCGTCAACAATTAATGGAAAATCTTAATAATATTTTCGTTTTGGCAAAGGCTTTGAACTATACCATAGAAGATAAAACAGGTCAACTGGGTATCTTAAAACTTTAAAAATATAAAGCTATGGGTTCAAAAAACGATCAAAAGAAAAAAGAATCTACCAATTCTGCAGAATCAAAAAAGCAAAATCAGGATTTTCCTGATATTCCTGCTTCATCAAAAAAGACCAATCCACCGGATATTGATAAAGATGATGTTCAAAAGGCATCCAAAAACAAAACCGGGAAAACAGATAATACGGACGAATAAAATAAAAATAGTCTGCTTCATTTGAAGCAGACTATTTAATTATAAAAAAAATAAAATCAAACTCGTCATGAATTATACAATCGTAGACTTTCCAATCTTAATATTTTCAAAGTTGTAATATGACTTTTCAGAGAATTTAATATAATCTGCAATAAAATCACCTACTTCTGCTGTTGAATAAGGTTGTTTGGAATTCAGGTCAATAGTGACATATTTATTTTCAATAGCATGTTCTACCGACTCTCTCAATTTATTGGCAGCCTGTTCTAATTTCAAATGATCCAGCATCATAGCTACGCTTAAAATAGAAGCGACAGGATTGGCAATACCTTTTCCTTTGGCCTGTGGATACGAGCCATGAATCGGCTCAAATAAAGCATTAGATTCCCCTATTGAAGCTGACGGCAACAAACCGATTGATCCTCCAATAACACTCGCTTCATCTGAAATAATATCACCAAACATATTCTCTGTGACAATCACATCAAACTGTTTTGGATTTAGGATCAACTGCATGGCTGCATTATCTACAAACATGAAGTCAAGTTCCACTTCCGGATATTCCTGAGCAATTTCCCTACATATTTTTCTCCATAATCTTGATGTATCCAAAACATTAGCCTTGTCAATCAATGTTACTTTTTTTCTGCGTTTTTGTGCTTCCTGAAACGCCATGTGAACAATCGGAATGATATCTTCCCTGCTGTATCTACAAACATCATAAGCATAAGCTTCATTCTCTTCGGTAAATTTCTCTCCAAAATAAATTCCGCTTACCAACTCTCTGAAAATCTGAATATCTGTTCCTTCGATAATTTCCTGTTTTAACGGACTTTTTTCAATTAATGAAGGATATGTTTTTAAAGGTCTGATATTGGCAAAGAGACCTAACTCTTTACGAAGTTTTAAAAGCCCTTGTTCAGGTCTTACTTTCGCATCCGGATTATTATCAAATGAAGGATCACCTATTGCTCCGAAAAGAACAGCGTCAGACTTTTTGCAAAGTTCAAGGGTATCATCCGGCAACGGATTTCCCGTCTGAAAAATCGCTTCAGCTCCAATAAGTCCATATTTAAACTGGAATTTATACTGAAATACTTCACTGATCACATTCAGGATTTTCACACTTTCCTGAACCACTTCCGGACCGATCCCATCTCCCGGCAATACTGCTATTTTGAAATCATTATTGCTCATATACTTTTTGTGTTTTTAGTTCAAATTCTTTGATTGTTTCTTTTCTACTGATTAAAAAATCAATGTCATCATATCCGTTAAGCAAACATATTTTTTTATAAGAATCAAGTTCAAACTTTTCAGTTTTATCATTGAAACTGATTGTTTGCTGTTCGACATCCACTGTAATTTCTTTTTCAGGATTTTGTGTAATATCCTGTAATATTTCCTTTAAAAAATTCTCTGAAACTTTTACAGGTAGCAATCCGTTATTTAAAGCATTCCCTTTAAATATATCAGCAAAGTAACTTGATACAATCACTTTAAATCCATAATCAGTTAAAGCCCATGCCGCGTGTTCCCTACTGCTACCGCAGCCGAAGTTATTTCCTGCTACTAAAATCTCTCCGCTATATTGTAGGTTATTTAATACAAATCCGGTATTAGGAGCACCTGTATGAACATCATATCTCCAATCTCTGAATACGTTATTCCCAAATCCTTTTTTGTCAATACTTTTCAGAAACCTTGCGGGAATAATCTGATCCGTATCTATATTTTCCACCGGCATTGGTATAGCTCGGGATTTTATTACGATTAATTTTTCCATTGTAAATAATCAATAGTTTAAACTATGAATGTATGAGATATTTAAGATGTTTTAATAAAAGCTGCTTTTGATCATGTATAATTCACCTCGCAAAAGCAGCATTCTTTCTCATCTTTTGTTTTTTTTATTAATTTAAATTTTCAAATACTGAAATCCTTCCTTCTACGGCAACTTTAGCAGCAGTTAACGGGCTTGCCAAAATAGTCCTCGCTCCCTGTCCTTGTCTTCCTTCAAAATTTCTGTTTGATGTAGACACACAGTATTCACCTTCCGGGATTTTGTCATCATTCATCGCAAGGCATGCTGAACAACCGGGTTGCCTGATCTGAAATCCTGCTTCGTTAAAAATCTTGTCCAATCCTTCCTCATAGATCTGCTTCACAACCAACTGAGACCCCGGAACAATCAATGCTTGTACGTGTTCTGATTTGCTCTTGCCTTTGATATATTGTGCTGCCGACCGGAAATCTTCAATCCTTGCATTGGTACAACTTCCAATGAATACATAGTTTACCTTGATGTCAGCAGGAGATTGACCGGCATGCAATCCCATATATTTTAAAGCCTTTTCCTCTGATTCATTCTGAGGATCAGGAATCACATCTTTCAATGAAATTCCCATTCCCGGATTGGTTCCGTAAGTAATCATAGGATGTATATCAGCGGCATCAAACGTAAACTCTGCATCGAATATCGCATCCTGATCTGTTTTTAAGGTTTTCCAATATTCCAGTTTTTCATTCCATTCTTCTCCCTGGGGTGCAAAAACTCTTCCTTTTACATACTCAAAAGTAACATCATCAGGTGCGATCATTCCTCCTCTTGCTCCCATTTCAATACTCATATTGCAAACGGTCATTCTTCCTTCCATCGACATGTTTTCAAAAACTTCTCCTGCATATTCACAGAAATATCCGGTTCCACCATTAGTTCCGACTTTGGAAATGATATAGAGAATCACATCTTTAGACTGAACATCTTTATTCAGTTTTCCGTTTACCGTAATCCTCATGGATTTAGGTTTATTAAGTAATAAACACTGGCTTGCAAATACCTGTGCTACCTGGCTTGTTCCGATTCCAAAAGCAATCGTCCCGAAAGCACCATGCGTAGACGTATGGCTATCTCCGCAAACAATACTCATCCCGGGCTGGGTAACACCCAGTTCCGGAGCGATAATATGAACAATCCCCTGATACTGGTGTCCCAATCCGAATAATTCGATATTATTTTTAACACAATTCTCGGTCAATTGCATTACCTGATTTCTGGATGATTCGTCACGAATAGGAAGATCCTGATTCAGGGTAGGAACATTGTGATCCGCTGTAGCTACAATTTGCTTGGGTCTGAATATTTCTAGGTTCCTGGATTCAAGCTCTGCAAATGCCTGAGGACTGGTTACTTCATGAATCAGATGTTTATCAATATATATAATTTGAGGTCCGTCCGGAACAGTTTCTACAACATGAGCGTCCCAAACTTTATCAAAAAGTGTCTTTTTATTATTATCCATTTCTTTTATCTGTTTAAATAAGATATCCTGATTATCCTATTTTTCTATTAAACCCTACCATAATCGACTGAAGATCTTCGTTACAAATTTCTTTTTTACTATCTGCAATTTTCAGAAACTCCTGATATAAAACGTCAAGTTCATTCTTGGTAATATCAAAACCAATATGTTTAAAACGATACGCAAGAGCCGAACGTCCGCTTCTTGCTGTAAGAATAATTGAAGATTCACTCACTCCTACTTCTTCAGGATTGATAATTTCATAGGTTTCCCTGTTTTTGATCACTCCATCCTGGTGAATTCCCGAGCTATGGGCAAATGCATTCGCTCCTACAATGGCCTTATTAGGTTGGACTGGCATTCCCATTAATTCAGAAACCAAACAACTCATGGCATTCAACATTTTTGAGTTAACATTCGTATACAGGTTTAAATCATTATGTTGCTTTAAAATCATCACGACTTCTTCCAATGCTGTATTCCCAGCTCTTTCACCCAATCCGTTAATCGTACATTCAATTTGTCTTGCTCCGTTAACTACTCCTGCAATCGAATTGGCAGTAGCTAACCCCAGATCATTATGACAATGACATGATAAAACCGCTTTATCAATTCCTTTTACATTCTCTCTGAGATATTTAATCTTTCTACCATATTCTTCTGGCAGACAATATCCGGTCGTATCCGGAATATTCAAAACGGTTGCCCCAGCTTTAATAACTTCTTCACAGACCTTTGCCAGAAAATCATTATCCGTCCTCCCAGCATCTTCTGCATAAAACTCTACATCTTCAACAAAACTCTTTGCATATTTTACGGCCTGAACTGCGCGTTCTATAACATCTTCTCTGGTTGAGTTAAATTTATATTTAATATGTGATTCAGAAGTTCCTATTCCGGTATGTATTCTTGGTCTTTTGGCATATTTCAGAGCTTCCGCTGCTACTTCTATATCTTTTTTATTGGCTCTGGTCAGCCCACATACTTTGGCATTTTTTACCAGTTTTGAAATTTCAGAAACAGAATGAAAATCACCAGGACTGGAAACAGGAAAACCCGCTTCTATTACATCAATCCCTAGTTCGTCAAGCCTTTCGGCAATAACTAATTTCTGTTCTGTGTTGAGCTTACATCCCGGGACCTGTTCACCATCTCTTAACGTCGTATCAAAAATTTCAATTTTTTCGGAATTCATAATGGAATTTTTACTTAATTTTGATTCAAATCTATGACTTGAAATATTTTTCTAATTTCATTTTTCCTGAAAATTACAATATTCAAAAGCTGGAGGACTTGATCTAAAATAAAGATAATCAACTATTTAAATCTATAAAATTTACAATGGCAGAATTGCATAAAGATTTCTTATTCGTGCTTGTTAAATCATTAACGACTTCTGAAAAGCGACAATTTAAACTTTATGTTAACCGGTTAGGAATTAATGTGGATGCTAAATTTCTTTTGCTTTTTTCAGAGCTTGACAAAATGAGCGAGTACGATGAAAGCATTATACTCGAAAAGAAAATTTCCACCAAACAGCAGCTTTCCAATCTTAAGGCCCACCTTTACAAACAAATTCTTGTCAGTTTGCGCATGAATCCCAGCCATCAGAATTACCGGATCCAGCTTCGGGAGCAACTGGACTTTGCCAATATTCTATATCAAAAAGGGTTGTATAAGCAGGCTTTAAAAATATTGGATAAGACCAAACAATCTGCATTGGAATTAGATGAAAAAAGCATTGCTTCAGAGATTATCGATCTTGAAAAAGTTATTGAATCACAATTCATTACCAGAAGTATTGTAGGAAGAGCTGAAGAATTGATCAAACAATCAAAAGCCATTAGTAAGCAAAACCAGTATACGACTGAACTCTCGAACCTTTCATTGAGATTATACAGTGAAATGCTTACCCATGGCTATGTAAAGAATGATGAAGACCGAAAAGAAATCCTGGAAATATTCAACGCCCAGATTAAAAATATCAAGCCTTCCAAACTGAATTTTACAGAGAAATTATGGTATTATAAGGCGCATGTTTGGAAAAACCAATTGCTACAGGATTATAAATATACCTTAAAATATGCTTATCAGTGGGTAGAATTGTTTCATCAAAAACCGGAAATGATTTTCAGCCATCCTGTATGGTATATTAAAGGCAATACCTATTTGCTGAAAATTCTTTTCCTCTACGGAAATATCGATATTTTAGAAAAGCAGTTTGAAAACTTTAATGAAAGGGTTCACTCCCAGAATTTTGCACAGAATGAAAACCTTCAGTCTCTTATTTTCCTTACCCATTCTAATACTTTAATGAACATTCATTTTGTTAAGGGTGAATTTTTCGCGGGAACCAAGCTTATCCCTGAAATCGAACTAAAAATGGAAAAGCTTCGGGATAAAATAGATGAACACCATTTCATGATTTTGTATTTAAAAATGGCAGCGATGTTCTTCGGCAGTAAAAAATACCAGGAATCGATACGCTATTCAATGAAAGTTATAGAGTCTAAAGGAAATGTTCAGGAGGATCTGTTGTTCCATACCAGGATCCTTATTTTAATGGCTAAGTACGAATCCGGGAATGATGAAGATTACGATGAGTTTATCAAAGCAACTTTAAAATTTGCCTTAAAAATGAAAAAGCCGGAAGAGTTTCATTTTGAAAGTATTGATTTCTTCAGAAAGCTTAATAACTTGGAACCTAACAAAATACAGGAATCATTTGAAGCTTTCAGTGAAAAACTGGAATCATTTGCTCAAAATGAATACTACAGAAGGTCATTATTCTACATCGACATCCATGGTTGGGTAAAATCTAAAGTTCAGCATGTAGATGTTATCGAGATCATCAAACAGAAAGTAAAATATAAAAGATTAAAATAAAATGATGATTCCGCCAGAGATATATCATATTTGCCACGAATACACGAATGATTTATGATGCTATTTGCTATAGCCTATTTTTCTTTCTAACTACAGATTAAAATAAACATTTTATTTTTATTCGTGTATTCGTGGCTATAAATATTCCTAAAAGCTCATTACATTCCTGATAAAATTCAATGCATTTTTATGACTGATCTTCTCCATAATTTCCGGAGAAAAATCTTCAGCTAATCTTCTATTAATCGAAGGATATGTGGCTGCACTCCCAAACTCATCAAAGAAAAAAGGATACCTCGACCGGTCCGGATGTTCTTTATCAAAAAAGAAATCTCCTCCATAAGCGATATTGTTTTCCGCTCCCAGTGATAACCCATATTCAATATGCTCATAAAGCCTTTCAGGGACATGATGGTCAATATAATCTTTAATAAAATTAAGCCCGATCAGCCCTTCCCTTTCAATGAGTTCTTTAACCAGTTCATCCGGTAGATTTCTGTTATTTTTATATACCGACCTGTAATTGGAATGACTGGCCAGAACGTGAATTTTATAGTTTTTCTGATCAATATAATTCAGGATACCGTAAGCCAGCTGATCACTGGTATGTGCCAGATCAATCGCAATTTTCTTATCAGCTATATAATCAATTAATATCTTTCCATCATCTTTTAATCCTGCTTCGGAATTGTTTCCCCCTCCAAAACGGTTTTCACTGTGATGGGTGATTCCGATATATAAGATTTTCTGCGTATTGCTAATGATGGTTTCAAGGTTTTCAAAACCTGTTTCCAGATCCATATCTTCTTCGCAAAATGCTGATGCATTCTCAACCGAAGCCAATATTCCTATCTGACTTGAATTTTCAGAATGAATATCATTATGAGAATCAAAAAGAACAAAATCTTTATGATTCAGTAAATCAGCAAAAAGCTTGCTTTGCTTAATCCCTTCATCAACACTATTCTTTTGAGTAGCAGAATAAATAGCCATGATCTGGAGCTTTACATTCCCTTCTTTCAAATACGGCAAAGAGCATCCTAATTGACGGTCATCAAGCCTTGAACCAGGTCTTAATAAGTAGTATAGTAAATCGCAGTGCAAATCAATATTGAATTCATTCATGGTATTCTGTTTTTTTAGTAAAAAATTAAAGAGCTATTTTATTTTTGTTAAGTTCATCATTAATCCATTCAATACTTGTATCATCAAAAATCTCTAATAGCTTCGGAATAAAGTCACCAAATGTTTTATATTGTGTTCTATTAGCCAGATATTCTTTTAGTTTTTGTTCCAGCCTAGGGAGAAAAATAAAATTATTCTTACGGTGATAAGCTTCCAACATTTCAGCCCTTTCAAAATCATTTTGAATTATAGCAGTCTGGATTTCGCCTAATCTTACCAGATGTTCTGCAACACAAGTTTGAAAATCACCATAACCACCAGTCTTAATCATGACTTCCTTCAAGTTTGATTTTTCGAATAAATCTTTAAAACCCTCCAACTTATCTTTATATTTATAGACTTCTTTATTTATAAAAGAATGTCCGAATTCGTGAACCGTTAAAAATCTTGCCTGAAACTGATTATCATAGCCAAATTGCCCCTTCTCTTTTACCTTTACAAAGGGACTTGCAATTTCATAAATACTTTTATTTCCCGATTTTTGCTTAACATCTACCCCGATTCCCCGGCCTTCATTACCGTCAATCGGCCACATCATCATTGGTGAAATAAGAATCACATATTGATCAAAGCTTTCTCCATAAAACTTCTCCATAGCCGACGTGAAGCCAACCGGAATTTGATTATTATATTCCGCAATTCCCCCTTTATAGAATGCTTGATTTTCTTTAAAGAAATCAGCAATATTTTCCTGAACATAAAATTGGTGTAATTCAACAATATAATTTTTAATAAGGGAAGTTACCTCTTCATTCTGTTCTTTGGTCAGGCTATTACTATTAAACTGATACTCCTCATTCCAACTACTTGATGGAAATTCCTTATGATATAAGAGTGGCGACATCAATGCATCATTTCCAATACCGTATTTTTGTATCAATGTATCATTAATTGTTGCTGTTAGCTTAGCAATCTTTGAATTATTAAGGTTTCCATACTTTTCTAGGGCTCTTTTAACGATAGGCTGGTAGGTAGAACACTCTTTAATTTTAAAAGCTTCAAAATCTTTATTAACCTTTCTATGATCTGCTGAAAGGATTTCCGCAAGGAAATAGGTTTCGACATTCTTATTGTAAGAAACAATAAATTTTGAAGGTTTTTTCTGGGAAAAAGAAAGGGTAGAAAATAAAATCAAAAAAAATGTCAGGATTTTTTTCATGAATTTGAATTAATTGTTCATTCAAATATACGTTAATATATCATTTTAAATAAAAAATGCGTATTTTTGCAACTTAAAATTTCTTAGTAAACAATGATAAAAATTACACTTCCAGACAATAGTGTCAAAGAATTTGAAGGAGAAGTTACTCCTTTAGATGTGGCAAAATCTATAAGCGAGGGATTGGCTAGAAATACCATCTCTGCAATTGTTAACGGCAAACAAGTAGAAACGACCACACCTATAACCACGGATTCTACGCTGCAACTATTGACCTGGAATGATGATCTTGGAAAGAAAGCCTTCTGGCATTCTTCTGCCCACCTTTTGGCGCAGGCTATCCTTGAATTTTATCCTGATGCTAAGCTGACTATCGGTCCTGCAATCGAAAGCGGGTTCTATTATGATGTAGATTTCGGTGACGAAAGTTTATCTGAAAAAGATTTTGAGAAAATAGAAAAGAAAATCTTAGAAAATGCTAAGAAAGGTTCTACATTCTCATTATACCCTGTTTCTAAAGAAGAAGCTTTAAAAACGTATGCAGACAACCCATACAAAGTAGAATTGATCTCTAATCTTAATGATGGAGAAATTACTTTTGTAGCTCATGATAATTTCACTGATTTATGTCGTGGAGGACACATTCCGAATACCGGAATTGTAAAAGCTGTCAAAATATTAAATGCGGCCGGAGCATACTGGAGAGGAAATGAGAAAAATCCACAGCTGACCAGAGTATATGGTATTTCTTTTCCAAAACAAAAAGAATTAACCGAATACATTGAGAAATTAGAAGAAGCTAAAAGAAGAGATCACAGAAAATTAGGTAAAGAACTGGGGATTTTTGCATTTTCTGAAAAAGTAGGTGCCGGTCTTCCACTATGGCTGCCAAAAGGAACTGCTCTAAGAAAGAAATTGGAAAATTTCCTTACTGATGCTCAGAAAAAAGGCGGTTATGAATTCGTAATGTCTCCTCATATCGGGTCAAAAGAATTGTACGTAACTTCCGGACACTGGGATAAATATGGAGCAGACAGCTTCCAGCCTATCAAAACTCCTAATGAAGGAGAAGAGTTTATGCTGAAGCCTATGAACTGCCCTCACCACTGTGAAATTTATAAAACTTCACAATGGAGCTACCGTGACCTTCCTAAAAGATATGCTGAGTTCGGTACAGTTTACAGATATGAGCAAAGTGGTGAACTTCACGGTTTAACGAGAGTTCGTGGATTTACTCAGGATGATGCTCACCTGTTTTGTACTCCTGATCAGCTTTTGGAAGAGTTTGAGAAAACAATTGATCTTGTATTGTATGTATTCTCTTCATTAGGTTTCGGAGAAGATTTTGTTACTCAGATTTCATTAAGAGATCCTGAAAATAAAGAAAAATATATCGGTTCCGATGAGAATTGGGAAAAGGCTGAAAGTGCTATCGTTACTGCTGCAAAGAACAAAGGTTTAAAAACTATTGTTGAGTACGGTGAGGCTGCATTTTACGGACCAAAGCTTGATTTCATGGTAAAAGATGCCTTAGGAAGAAGATGGCAGCTGGGAACAATCCAGGTAGATTATAATTTACCGGAAAGATTTGACCTTACCTATATCGGAAACGATAACGAAAAACATAGACCGGTAATGATCCACAGAGCGCCATTTGGCTCTATGGAGCGTTTTATCGCTATTTTATTGGAGAATACAGCAGGTGATTTCCCACTATGGTTAAGCCCTGATCAGTATATAATTCTACCGATAAGTGAAAAATATGTAGATTATGCAAAAAAAGTTTCACAATTTTTGGAAAATCACGATATTAGCGGTCTGATTGATGATAGAAATGAGAAGACGGGGAAAAAGATCCGTGACGCTGAATTAAAGAAAATCCCATTCATGTTGGTCATCGGGGAAAATGAAGAGAACGATGGTACGATTTCTGTAAGAAGACGTGGAGAAGGAGATCTTGGAGTCATGAAGATGGAAGATTTCGTCAATTATTTTAAAAAAGAAGCAGCGATATAAAAGTAGAATCGCTGTTAAATAGAAAGTTAACCAATAAAATTTAAGACAATAGCACAAAGATTTAACAACAGAGGCCCAATGCGTCGTCCAGTACAGGAGGATTTGCATCAAATTAATGGTAAAATCAGAGCCAGAGAGGTTCGTTTGGTAGGTGACAATGTTGAACCTGGCGTTTACCCATTAGATAAGGCTTTGCAAATTGCCAAAGATCAAGAATTAGACTTGGTGGTAATTTCAGACAAAGCAGAACCTTTTATTGCAAGAATATTAGACTATAAAAAGTTTTTATACGAGCAAAAGAAAAAGCAAAAGGAACTTAAAGCAAAGCAAGTAAAAGTGGTCGTAAAAGAGATCCGTTTCGGACCTCAGACAGATGATCATGATTATGAATTCAAAAAGAAGCATGCTGAAAAATTCCTGGAAGAAGGTTCAAAACTAAAAACTTACGTATTTTTTAAAGGACGTTCTATTATCTTTAAAGATCAGGGTGAAATCTTACTTTTAAAACTGGCTCAGGAACTTGAGCATGTTGGAAAAGTAGATCAGCTTCCTAAACTTGAAGGTAAGAGAATGATTATGATGATGAGTCCTAAAAAACCAGCAAAATAATTCAATTAAATTTCGTATTTAATTTACCGATATTAAAACCTCAAATTGCTTGAGGTTTTTTTATTTGGGATAGCCACGAATGCCTTTAGATTTGCAAAAGGATTTAGTATTAAATTAGATAATAATAATTATTCTGAAGAACCAGAGAAAATAAAGTGAACTAAACGAATATACAGATTAGAACTATTTCGTGTATCAGACTTTACTTTCTCTTTTGAATATCTGCCATTTAGAATTTTAAGCATTAAGGCTTATTAAAGGTTTTAGCATCATTCAAATCGGTTCGTTCAGGATTACTCTAAATCCAAAGTTATGAAAAGTTATTTTATTGGAATAGATGTTTCCAAGGATACATTGGATGTTTGTATTTTAAATAACACCAATGAAAAAGAACTGTTATTGAAAGTAAACAATACCTTGGAAGGAATAGAAGAAATGATCAGATCTAGTTTTGATCAACAATCTGATCTTCACTGTTGCTTTGAACATACCGGAAACTACGGGCTTCTTCTTGCCAGGCTGCTAGAGGATCAGAAAATACCTTATTATCAGGTTCCTGCTCTTGAAATAAAGCTAAGCCAGGGTATCCAAAGAGGAAAGAATGATAAAATTGATGCACGAAGAATAGCCAAATATGTGAAAACATATTCTAAGGATCTTACTCCTTATCTTCTTCCTGAGCAAATACTTTTTAAAGTCAAGAACCTTCTTACCTATAGAAGCCTTTTGATTAAAGTAAGAACACAGTTTAAGAATGCTAAAAAATCTTTTGATCAGCTGACTAAAGTTCAAGATGTAGGCTATGAAATGGATGATATAGCCTTTCGTATAGAAGAACTGAATGAAAATATTGCATTAATAGAAAAGAAGATATATTATCACATCAGTGAACAGGAGAAAATAAGCAGAAACTTTGATAAAATAACCAAAGTAAAAGGAGTTGGTTTTCTGACGGCTGCCTATATGATTGTATTAACCCATAATTTTACAAGCTTTCAGAACCCAAGAAAATTCAATTGTTATGCAGGAATCGCTCCTTTTGAGCATACATCAGGTTCAAGTATTAGAGGTAAAACAAAAACCAGTAAGCTTAGGAATAGAAGAATTAAAACAATCCTTTTCAATGGTGCTAATTCAGCCATCATCTATGATGAGGAATTAAAAGCATACTACGAAAGGAAAAAACAGCAGGGAAAAGCACATAATTCCATTATTAATGCCGTTTGCTGTAAACTTGTCTACAGAATGTTTGCAGTGGTAAAAAGAGAAGAACCTTTTGTAAATTTAACAAGATATAACTTGCATATGTCTTAGAGTCTGTTTAAATTTTATTCAGTAATAATTTTATGGCGGATAATTTGACCATGTTTTCAGAGGATTCCATTAAGAGTTCATAATTTCTGCATAATCTTCTATCGTTATCAAACCAAGCAAATGTACGCTCTATAATCCATCGTTTATGAATTGGCTCAAACCCTTTTACTTTTTTGTCACTCCGCATTACGATCTGAATGATATAATTAAACTTAATTCTTATTTCCTCAATAATCTCTCCTCTATAACCTCCGTCCGCCAGGATTACCTGAAGCGGAATTAGTAAATATCGCAGTGTTTTGATCAGTAACAATGCAGCCTTACTGTCATGAACATTGGCTACACTTACCATTACGGCTAACAAAAAACCATTTTTGTCTACCACAACGTGTCTCTTGATTCCTTTTATTTTTTTACCTCCGTCAAAGCCATTGAGTGAACGGTTATTTCCCCAACGAACACTTTGACTGTCAATAATTCCTAAACTTGCCTGCGCTTTCTGACCCCTGTTTCGTCGTACTTCCTCTCTCAATTTTGATAATAATAAATCGAAAATCTCCAGATTTGACCATTTTGAATAATAGTAATAAACCAATTGCCATTTGGGAAAATCATGAGGTAAAAGTCTCCATTGACAGCCTGTTTTTACTAAATAACTGATAGCATTCCAAATGACAACCAAATCATATTTTCGTTTTCTGTCATCAAAATCTAATGCTTTTTTTATAAATTGCCACTGAGTTTGGGTTAAGTCCGTTGGATACATTGATGTTTTTTTCTTTTGCAACTCTAAAATGACAATTTTTATGCAACTTTTAACCCTTACTATTTTTTATTATTACTTTTTTAAACAGGCTCTTAGAATACACGAATAAAATTGTAATTAAAATGATTCAGTTATGTCATTTCGAACAAAGTGAGAAATCTCTTCATCATATAAAATCGCAAAATCGTTGATTCGTAAAACCGTAGGTTTAATGAAAGTTTCATTTATAATAATAAAACCTCATTTCATAAGTCGAGGTTTTATATTAAATTCATTTTAACTATGTAGTCTTAACTGGCTACAACTACTTTAAACAATGCATTTCTTTTAGTTTTTTAACTCTATAAATTGTGATTTAATCAAAGAATTATCTATATTTGCCGCTTAAAAAATTAATACATGAAAACGAAACTATTGACTTTTGTAAGTCTCTCAATGCTGTTAACTTCTTGTGGCCAGGATGATACTCTTGATAATGTAACAGTACAAAATGGAAAAGTACAGACAACCGAGAATACGAGCAAATCCTTTCCTGGTTCAGGTCTTACAACATTAAAATTTATTTCGGAAACAACCAATCACCCTCAAATATTAAATGCTGGAGAATCAATTAGCTTAGAGAATAATGGTGTCGTTTACCGACTTATCATGCAGGAAGACAGCAATCTTGTTCTATATCGTGAAACACCAGGCAGTTATTCAGCATTATGGAGTTCAAATACTGTAAGAAGCCAGGGTACACCAAAACTTATTGCACAAAATGATGGGAATCTTGTTATTTATAATAACAATAATCCTCTTTGGGATTCTGACAGTGCAGTTACAGGTAATGTTTCCAACCCACACATTAAACTTCAGCTTTATTCAAGAACCGGGTATTTAATAGGTAACGGTTTTAGAATTAAAATTATTTTGGGTGGAAATAATGAAGAAAGAAGAGAAATAACGTATAGAGATATCTAGTAGACAATTCAATGTAATTATGACCACTTACTTAAAGGGGTGTTTTTTTAAGATATGATAAAGTCACAAGTTATAAAAATTTGAATTGATATTTTTCGTATCTTTGCACACTGTTATCCTTAAGTCTCTTAGGAATAACAACAAATCAGATATTGATAACAAAACAATAAAAAAGCAAGACAATGCCAAAATTAAAAACGAAATCAGGTGCTAAGAAACGTTTTGCTCTTACCGGTACTGGTAAGATCAAAAGAAAAAACGCTTACAAAAGTCACATCTTAACTAAGAAAGAAACTAAGCAGAAGAGAAATCTTACGCAGACTTCTTATGTTGCTGCTGTGGACGAAAAAAGCGTTAGACGTCAATTAGCAATTAAGTAGTTTTTATAAATCTATATTCGGTTTATAAGAATTAGAAACAAATTCAGAATTTTTAACCCTGAAACGGAGCAGCTAAGTGTAGTGAAACAGCATACCGCCCTTTTCAAAAAAACAATTTAAATTATGCCTAGATCAGTAAATGCAGTAGCTTCAAGAGCTCGCAGAAAAAAAATTATTAAGCAAGCTAAAGGTTTTTTCGGTAGAAGAAAGAACGTTTGGACAGTAGCTAAAAACGCGGTAGAAAAAGCAATGCAATATGCTTACCGTGGTAGAAAAGAGAAAAAGAGAAATTTCAGATCACTTTGGATCACTCGTATCAACGCGGGAACTAGAGAACATGGAATGTCTTACTCTCAGTTTATGGGAGCTCTTAAAAAGAACAACGTAGAGCTTAACAGAAAAGTTTTAGCGGATTTAGCAATGAATTACCCTGAAGCTTTCAAAGCAGTTGTAGATCAAGTAAAATAATGTAAAATTTTTTGTTATCAATATAAATCCCGAGTTTTTTGCTCGGGATTTTTTTATTCTATACATTTGTTTTATTGAAATTAAGGAAAAAATTAACTATCATTATTAAAAGTGAAAAAAATATCTACCCTTCTACTGTTTTCTTTTGCTTCTTTAGGCTTACAGGCACAAAGCTTTATTCAGTCTTATCAAAACAGAGCTAATCAGGTTTCTCAAACCAATATTACAGCGAATCTCCATGCATTTGAAAACCTGGGGGTAAAAACTACAGGGACAATCAATAATACCAATGCCCTGAACTGGATCAAAGATCAATATGTTTCTTATGGATACAGTGTAAGTCAGATGACAGAAGATCCTTTTCCTTTTGGAAATACCACTTCCAAAAACCTGATTATTACCAAAACCGGAACCGTATATCCGAATATTTATGTGATTATCTGCGGTCATTATGATACAATTGTAGGACCGGGAGTAAGCGATAATGGAAGCGGAACATCAATTATTTTAGAAGCAGCCAGGATATTAAAAGATATTCCCACAGAATATTCTATTAAGTTTATCCATTTTTCAGGAGAAGAACAAGGATTGTATGGGAGTAATCATTATGCAGATAATGTCATTTTTCAAAATGGCTCCCGTCAGGTTAATGTAAAACTGGTATTCAATATTGATCAGGTCGGCGGACAACTTGGTAATAATAACAATACCATCAAATGTGAAAAAGGGGTCAATGGTGGTTCTGCTAATAATGCAACGTCAAGTGCCTTTACCCAACAACTGGCTACCTGCACCACACTCTACTCCCCTCTTCAGACAGTTATCAGTACGGCTTATGCTTCCGACTATATCCCCTTTGAACAAAACGGAGATATTATTACGGGCTTTTATGAGCATATTAAAAGTAACAATGAACATACGGTAGATGATACTTTTGCTAATATAGACCCTACTTACGTTTTTAACGTTGGAAAAGCAGCAGTCGGAGCTCTTCAACATTTTGCCGTAGCCACTACAGCCAACCTGGGAGTCAATGAAGCTGATCGCCAGAAATATTTAGAGTCTCTAAGGGTTTATCCTAACCCCACCAAAGATATTCTTAATATTGAGCTGCCAGAAGCTTTTAAAAGTTTCGATGTTGAATTAACTGACCTAGTGGGACACACTTTGATCAAAAAAGAAAACCAGAATACAATTAACGTTTCGCACCTTGTCAAAGGAGCTTATATTGCCATTATAAAAGCCGGAAATCAAACTGCAGTCAGAAAAGTTATGATTGATAAATAATTGAATATATTTCAAAACATATTGCTTATTAATTAATAAATTAACAACAAGAAATGCTTTTTATTACAGGTAATTAAAGCATTTTTTTATTCATGACATAACATTAACCATCTTTTGTTAGGAATTTATTATTACTTTTATAAAAAAATCACCTAACAATGAAAAATATCTTTACTTTTCTTCTTATAGGTTTTGTAAGCCATCAATTACAATCTCAAACTTTTATCCAAGCCTACCAAAACAGAGTCAATCAGGTATCACAAACCAATATTACCACCAATTTGCAGCAGTTTCAAAATCTTGGAATAAAAACAACAGGATCTACCAACAACGCCAATACCCTGACATGGATCAAGAACAAGTATCTGTCCTAT
This sequence comes from Chryseobacterium piperi, assembly GCF_002285635.2. Classification (NCBI taxonomy): domain Bacteria; kingdom Pseudomonadati; phylum Bacteroidota; class Flavobacteriia; order Flavobacteriales; family Weeksellaceae; genus Chryseobacterium; species Chryseobacterium piperi. The sequence goes on from NZ_CP023049.2 coordinate 1,109,649, forward strand.
GGCTATACCGCCAGCCAGATTGTAGAAGATCCTTTTACATTCGGAAGCACGAATTCTAAAAATTTAGTCATTACAAAAACAGGAACCGTATATCCTAATAAATATGTTATTATTTGCGGACATTTCGATAGTATTAACGGTCCCGGAGTTAATGATAATGGTAGTGGTACTTCTATTATCCTGGAAGCAGCCAGAATTTTAAAAGATGTCCCTACCGAGTATTCCATAAAATTTATTCATTTTTCCGGGGAAGAACAAGGCCTGAGAGGAAGCTACCATTATGCTAATAATATCGCATATCAAAATGGTGTTCGAAAACTGGATATAAAATTAGTATTCAATCTTGACCAGGTAGGTGGTAAAATGGGTAATACCAATAATACCATTTACTGTGATGAAGACCAGGGAGGATTATCCAGTAATAATGCTGCCTCTACGGCTGTAACGCAACAATTAATCAATTGCACTACCCTATATTCTCCACTTCAAACCGCTATTGATCCTGCTGAAAGCACCGATTATATTCCTTTTGAACAAAAAGGAGAAGTCATTACAGGATATTTTGAATATAAGAGAAGCAACTATCCACACTCTTCCAGCGATACTTTTGCCAATACAGATCCTGTATATATATTTAAAGTGGGCAAAGCAACCGTTGGGGCTCTTCAGCATTTTGCCACAGCAACAACAGCTTCCTCAGCCGCTTTAGGAACTAAAGAGAGCATGATCAGCACACTGGAGTCCGTAAAAATTTATCCAAATCCGGCCAAAGACTATCTTATGATTGAAGTGCCTGACTCTACAAAAAAATTCACCTTTGAAATTACAGACCTTACCGGTCGTATATTGCTCAAAGAGGAGAACCAAACAAGAATCAATGTTTCGAGTCTACAAAAAGGAGTTTACCTGGGTAATCTGAAAACGGATGACCATACGGTAGTAAGAAAATTGATCATCGAATAAAACACACCACATCATTCTCAATAGATTTTAATCAACAGAAACCATTCAGATTTTGAATGGTTTTTGTGGTTTTATTCTATAAATTCTTCTGATATTCTGAATATAAAACATAGCACTATAATCATACATCCAGTTTAAGTTTGTAATTCTTTATTGTTACTGTACTGGTTGTGGAATGATGCTACTCATCAAGTGATGTTGCTATTATGATCTCTTATTTTTACTTATTAGGAAAAATATAAGCTTCAAAATTAAAGCTATTAAAAATGAAGGAATGAGAAAAAATATTAATGTATAAAAGACCCATCCACTTGTTATTATTCTTTCCATTTCTAAAAAATACATTAATAAGGCATAACCAAATAATATAACTATCAAAGTAATGAAAATTTTGTCTTATTGGGCTTCACTATATAATATAGAATCAAACCAATAATAAGCGGAACTAGTATTGTATAAATGTAAAACATATTCTATTTTTTTTCTTTTGGATTTTCAGCTATTGATTTAACAATGGACTTACTCGTAAATCTTTTCAAATCCTATTAATAATACTTCAAAACGGTCGCAAATTGTAACCGTTTTGGAAAGTATCGATTCTCACCACACAAAAGGATTCGTGGCAACGGAGGATAGTCGTTGCTTTCCTCAATGATGGCTGCGCTATTTTCTTACAAAACTTAATAAAGAATCAGAACATTGTTTCAATGTTCTGATTTATCTTATAAACTATTTAACCAAAATTATTATTCCCTCAAAGTCAAAGACTTCACTTACAGATAGGAAATCGGAGAGTATACCAAATTTTATTGTATTTTATCTAATTCTTCATTGAGATCTCTTCTAAATTCTTCTAAAGATACGACGAAGCCTGACTTTCCGTTTATAGGAAACACATTAACTAAATAATTTTCAGAAGCAATAATTTTAAATAATTCATTTTCCAAATCCTCTAAGCAAATCTTTAAAGGCCTATAATTTTCCCACCCCTTATCCAGATTTGATAATATAAATTCTTCAGCTGTCCAGAATGATATAAGGCTATGGTCATCAACTTCAGATATTGCATAATCTCCGTTTTCATTAACAATTGTCCAAAGTTCTTCGAAATCAGCTATTTTTTTAATGAAATATTGGTATCTTTTAAATGGTTCCAATTTTATAATATTCTCTTTTTCTTTTAGGTTCATATTTATCTAAATCTTTTAATGTACCTGCCTTTTAAGAGCGATATGATAACAATGAATAGTCATTAAAGACTAAATTACTTAAGATCATTTAAATGTTTTTCTGATAAACAAGCTTCTTTATAATCAAAAATTTTATTCTCAAATTGTTTTTCCAAATAATCTCTTATTTCCTTATAGTTTATTTCTGGAGAAACATCTATAGCTAAAAGTTTTTGTTCATGCATTCCTTCCCAAGAACATTTTAGAGTTTCAATATCTTTGAGGACTTCTACTATTTTTTCTTTTTTAAAAAATACAATTTGTATAGTGCTATGCTCTGAAGCTTCAACAATATCATCGAAGTATAAGTGTCCGTTATCTTCCTCTACTGCTATTATATCATTATAAGCAATGTTTGGAGCAAAGAAAGGAATACTTTTCACTTGATATGTTACTTTTTCATTTATAGGTTCAATCCATAAAACTTCTTCTGCCAATTTATCTTCGACATCATAATAAGTTAAAATGACTTTTTTATCCATAATTTTTTAATGTTTATCTAAATTACATTTTCTACATAAAACCTGGCCATTATTCGGAGTACCACTACCGCCTTCTCTTTTTCTTATTATATGATCTACTTGAGCTTCATTTTGAGGAGGTACCACTCCTCTCTGTGATCTTTTACCTGGTATTGTTGGAATACCACAGGTTTGGCAAATTACTTTCCCATTATTTTTTAATTTATTTAAGAGCCTGTTTAAAAAAGTAATAATAAAAAATAGTAAGGGTTAAAAGTTGCATAAAAATTGTCATTTTAGAGTTGCAAAAGAAAAAAACATCAATGTATCCAACGGACTTAACCCAAACTCAGTGGCAATTTATAAAAAAAGCATTAGATTTTGATGACAGAAAACGAAAATATGATTTGGTTGTCATTTGGAATGCTATCAGTTATTTAGTAAAAACAGGCTGTCAATGGAGACTTTTACCTCATGATTTTCCCAAATGGCAATTGGTTTATTACTATTATTCAAAATGGTCAAATCTGGAGATTTTCGATTTATTATTATCAAAATTGAGAGAGGAAGTACGACGAAACAGGGGTCAGAAAGCGCAGGCAAGTTTAGGAATTATTGACAGTCAAAGTGTTCGTTGGGGAAATAACCGTTCACTCAATGGCTTTGACGGAGGTAAAAAAATAAAAGGAATCAAGAGACACGTTGTGGTAGACAAAAATGGTTTTTTGTTAGCCGTAATGGTAAGTGTAGCCAATGTTCATGACAGTAAGGCTGCATTGTTACTGATCAAAACACTGCGATATTTACTAATTCCGCTTCAGGTAATCCTGGCGGACGGAGGTTATAGAGGAGAGATTATTGAGGAAATAAGAATTAAGTTTAATTATATCATTCAGATCGTAATGCGGAGTGACAAAAAAGTAAAAGGGTTTGAGCCAATTCATAAACGATGGATTATAGAGCGTACATTTGCTTGGTTTGATAACGATAGAAGATTATGCAGAAATTATGAACTCTTAATGGAATCCTCTGAAAACATGGTCAAATTATCCGCCATAAAATTATTACTGAATAAAATTTAAACAGACTCTAAATCTTTAACAGATTCTTTACCTGCTTTAGTAAAATCTTTTCCTGGCCGTTCCTTTAAACTTAATTTTGCCGCCCTTGCTTCTGCTTTTAAAAGACCATTTTCTGCGGCCAACATTTTTAAAGCATCGTCTCCATTCTTTGTAACTATTAAAAGAGGTAATGCTGCTAACTGCATATTTGAATTATCCGAAGCTGAAAGTGCCATTCCCAGAACCTCCCACATTCCAAAAGGATCACCGGCACCACCCATCATCTGTACCCCTCTGTCATTTCTCATTCCTGACATTAGGTCTAAGTTTGCACCCCCATTATTATAGCTCCATCCTGCGAAAGATTGATTAACAGCCAAGCCCATTGCCAGAATATTAGGAAGATAATTACTCCCCATATTACAATTACTGCTGTTTCCTTTACCTTATTCTAAATATCCCAAAGTATTATTTTTTAACAACATAAGAAGAATCTCCTTTTATTTGATAGAGTTTTTTTGAATGTAAACTACCATCAATATTATAAAACTCAAAATATCCAGTCTTTAATTTACTTTGATAGCACTCTTGCGGATCAGAAGACTTTTTAAATCTATATACTCCTTTAGAAAAAAGGTTATGCGTATTTTTTTCTTCTACTGTTTCAGTGCCATAAAAATATTTATTTCTTGAACTATCTATTATGATAAAAGTATCAAAATGATCATTGTAAATGTCATTGTCTTTTTCTTTATAAACGTAAATTGTATCTATAAATTGATCTTCCTTAAACCTTCCATCTGCTTTAACAAAGTCACTTTTATCATATATACATGGAATAGGAATTGGACAAATAATTACTCCCCATATTCCAATTACTGCTGTTTCCTCTACCCGAAATAACCACTTCAGGAAGAGCCACATTTACTCCCATAAAATTGTCCCAAGCAGCTCCAAGGGCTCCGCTGTTACCTCCACCGCTACCTGCAATGGATGAAAAGACTTTCGTTACACTTCCTACATCACCTCCACCACGCATATAACTTCCAAATCGGTACATATCCATACCATAGAAAGTCCAACCTGTATTTGTTTCTACAATCTCTCTACCATCAGGATCAAAACTATTGATAGGGTTATTAGATACATAGGCGTAAGGACTCGTGCTATGATAAGCTTCCGCCAATTGATCTATCGCTCCCCATCTTCCCAATTCCGACATATATTGCCTCCAGCCATAATCATGCATTCCCGTCTCCGTCTGTAGTTCTTTTCCGTTATACTGGTAAGTATAAGCCGAATTTCCCAAAAGTGTATTGTAGCCCTGGTGTTTTAATCCAAAAGGATAATAATTGCTTTCTTCAATGACCTCTGTGCCTGAGCCATTCCTGGCATAGCTCAACCTTACATTCCCTAAGTGATCGGTATACTCGTAAATATACTTATTTTTTTCAAAATCATAATAGCCTTCGGAGGTAGGTACAAATTGTAAGCCCCCATTCTGATATTGGAATCCATCCAGATAATCCGTTTGGACTTCCGTAGCCAGATCAGGAATTGCATTCTTTTTTATTTTGGCTCCATCAGCTCGGTAGGTGTAATTATAACTAGATTTGGAACTGCCTTTACCCAGTAGCTTAAAACTGTTGGGTAAGTCTAAGTAATTATAGGTGATCTCATTAATGCTTCTATCAGGATGGCTAATCATATTCCCATTCAGGTCATACCCCATGGTAGCTCCTCCTGTCGGATATCCTGAAGTACTTTGGGTAGCATCGGTCACTTTATTAAGCCTGTTTCCATTGTAAGAATACGTTAAATCATCAATTAATGCTGCCGTACTTCCGGACTGTACCTGAGCTGATCTTTTAAGGTTGGTAATATTTCCATTCAAATCATAATCCATCTTTTCAAAATATTCTCTTGCTGATGGATTGGTATCTCTTTGATAAAATCCTGCCAGTAATCTATTTAAACCATCATATACATACCCATATCTTCTTAAATTATCATTAGGAGAAGAGGCAGTCTTCCAGTCAACTTCAGCAATATTCCCATTAAACTTAGGGAGCACCTTCAGATTAGAAAAGTTAACATTTGGCGTTTGTAATCCTTCTACCTGGTTGTACTTTATTTTATACCCGAACAAATCAGTTCCTAAGTTAGCAGGATCATTAATATGAGTCATCCAGCCTCGGATATTGTACTTATAGTCTACCTGCTGAAGCGGTGCAGCAGCACTTACTCCACCTACTTTCTTACTTTCCAATTGGGAGAGCTCATTGTATTTATTCTGGGCTAAAATCTCAAGAGGATTGGAACCTACCTTATGCCGATGCATCAGAAGTCTGTTCTGATGGTCATACGTAAAGTATTCGTGTATCTGTTTTTCAGTATCAGCTGGAATTCTTTTATGGTAAGTACTTGTACGCAGAGACATTCCTGAAAAATCAAGCTGATGGTTAAGAATAGTATATCCTCCCAAATGATTAATACTTCGGCTTCCCATTACCTGACCTTTGGAGTTATACCAGGTAAAATTCCGGGTCCAGGCATCATCTTCTATATTTTTAATGTACGAGGCTAAAGGTAATCCTTTGGTGCTACGGTCCTGTGAAGGATTGTCGGTCAGAAGCTGATGATTAAAAACATTGGTAACCGCAGGAGATCCCGGAGGATAGGTATCGTAATAATTGACACTCAAGACGGTCTCTATATTAGAGAAGTGACTGTTACTATAATAAATACGCATTCCATTGCGAATAAATCCACCAGATTCCCTTGATTCAATAATAGCTAAATTTCCTATCTGGGCCTGCAGATTCATTCTATTGCTCCCTGTTAAAATTCCAGTATAGGCAACTCTTCCCAACTGATCGTATTTAGTGATCAGCCATTTATTGGTCTTACGCATTTCTGCATCTTGAACCATAATAAGACGGTCAGCTTTATCATACACCATATGCTCCCATTCTTTACCTGGAAGCTTCTTTTGCACTAATCTGTTTTTTTCATCATAATGGTATTGGTAACAATAGTTAACCAAAAAGCCATCTAGAAACTGAACACCTACTCCTAAGTTCCTTGCTGCATTAGAGGCTTCAGGGGGAAGTATAAAAGCCAATTGGTTATATTCATTATAGATATAATACGTATCTGCATTCTGGTTAGCTCCTAATACTTTTCTGACTAAAACAGTCTGGCCCTGGCCATTTTTAAACTCTATGGTTTCATTGCCATCTTCATCCTTTACTGAGTTTTTATAGAGTTGATTGGCTTTATAAAATCCGCTTGCAGAGTTCGTATCATTAGATGCTACTTTTAAGACGGAATTCGTTCTTCCTTCAAGGAAAGTAGTGGTAGTCACATACCTTCTGACCTCTGTGGCAAAAACAAAATCCCTTCTACAGCAGAAAGGATTTTAGTCTATTTATTGATCAGAAATCTAACACATTAATAATTGAAATTAAGTGATACGGTATAATATCTTCCATTTCCTCTTACATATTCGGCATCTCTGGCTGTATACATGGATGTAGGTGTAAAATAGGTAGTGTTAAATACATTTTCAATACCTAATCCCAGGGTGATGAATTTATTAAATTTATAACTTCCCTGGAAATTGAAAAGATTAAAATCTTTCACAGGACCTTCACCTTCATCATACTTCCCTGATGCATTAGGTTCAAACTGATTTCTTTTAAAAGAGTACATATGATAAACTCCCAATTGAAGATTCTGGGCTTTGTTATTCCATTTAACATAAGAATTCAGCCTCGCCGGAGCAATTCTCAATCCGCTTAAATATTTCTCATAGGTATTATCATTTTTCACATCTACTTTTCCTTCCTGGAAAGTATAATTAGCTCCGATGCTTAGCCCTCTCGTTGGGTATACATTCATAGCCAGCTCTACTCCACTGATGTATTGCGGAGCCCTTAATGGAGTCCAGAATCCATTCACCGAAACCAGATCGGCTCCCAACTTGGAATAATTATAGAAATAACTTGCTGAAAAATCTACAAACCGGCCTATCTTACTGTTGAAACCTATTTCATAATTGTCTATCACAACCGGATCTGTATTGATTTCATTTAAAACATTGCTCTTCGCATCACGCAACACTCTTCCTAAATCGTAAATATTGAATCCTCTTGAATATGATGTAAAAGGTTGAAAGAAATCAAATGCAACATAGCTTAATCCTACATTATAAGATAGATTTGAATAGTTTAACCGACCACCCTGCACATTAAATTCCGTGTCTTTACCAGAGGGTAAAGTCGTATAATCAGGAACTTTTACAGACATCTTATCCCATCGCAATCCTGCTTTGACGGTCAAACCCCTGGTAAGAAATAATTTTCCCTGGACAAACGGAGCTGCTGCCAACATATTCATTTCAGGAACCCATATTCTTCCATCTACCAAAGGCTGGCTGGTTTTCTCATTCAATAAGTCAAGTCCGTAGGTAAGAGATCCTTTCACTTCATGATCTTTTTTGAATTCTGTATTGAAATCAGCTCTGAATCCGTATTTTTTTTCAAGAATTGCAGATTGTCCTCCAGTCTTCCATCTTGGAGGATTCCGGTAGTCATAGATGGTATAAAAATCCTGAAAATAAAGGGTAGTATTGAATGACGTATTCCTGAAAATATTTTTATTGGTATATTTCAGATACCCATTATGATTATATCTTGTTCCTTCTTCAACCCCTTCTCGTGTTCCTAATTTACCTGTCGAAGGACGTTCTCCATATTTTCCAAGATCCAGGATATATTTTGAATCCTGTAAACTCGAATAAAAATTATACATGAGTTCGAATCTGTTATTCTCATCCAAATTATACCCGATCTTACCAAAGGTATTACTCACACTGGTTTCACCTAATCCATACCTTGGATTCTGTACTAAACCATCTCCGTCTATCTTAACTCCATTCTGAGTAAATGTTCCGTTGACCAAATAATCCCATTTTCCTAAGCTTCCATAGAAAGTTTGAGATATTCTGTAACCGGCTCCTCCATCAGCCTTAAACATCTTATTATTAAACAGATCATGGCTGGTAAAACCTAAAACGGTGCTTCCTGCAAAAAGCTTGTTGGTTACATTCTTCTTAGTAATATAATTAATAATCCCTCCTTCTGCCCCATTTCCATAAATAGAAGTGGCTCCTTTAACCACTTCGATCCGTTCCAGTACGGATGGGTCTATACTTCTTATTTCTCTGTCATTATTTCTTAACGGGCTTGACTGAGGAATTCCGTCAATCATAATCAAAACGTTTCTTCCTCTCAAAGTTTGGCCTCTATTTCCTACCAGGTTATTTCCAAATGCCAGCCCGGGTACTTTATAGGCTAAAATATTACTAAGATCAGGAGAAATCATTGATTGTTCCTCAATCTCTTTTCTGTTAATGATATTCACTGTAGAAGCTGTTTTCTTTACAATTTCCGGCGATCTTGAAGCAGTCATAATAACTTCTTCCAGCCTGTTGTCATGTAATGAATCTTTCTTTTGTGCCCATAATGAGGAAGATACAATCAAACTCCCTACACAAAGAATCGTTTTTCTCATCTATATATAGTCTTATTTAGAATAATTAAAAACAAAAGTACTGTTTTCAATACATATTGTAAACTCACTTTCATTCACTAAGTATGAGAAAAACAAGGCTATAATTAATACATATTAATCAATGTTAGAATAAAATAAATACATTTAATGTAATTAATTATTAATATTAATCACATCTGATAATGGTCATATTTCTATCAGGCTTTTCGGTTTCTACCCTCTAAAACCTTCTCTATATCTGCCAGGGAAAATTCTTTTGCTTTCAATAAAATCAAAAAGTGATACAGCAGATCAGCAGCTTCATTTTTAAACAAATCGGCATTGTTATCTTTTGCTTCAATAACCAGTTCCACAGCCTCTTCCCCTACTTTCTGAGCGACTTTATTAATGCCTCTCTGATACAAGGAATAGGTATAAGATTCGTCTATTTTATTATCTATTCTTTTACTTATGGTTTCTTCCAGTTCGTATAAGAAGCCTTTGGAATCCTTTTCTCCAAAACAGCTGAAACTTCCGGTATGACAGACTACATTTTCAGGAATTACCTTAATTAGAATGGTATCCTGATCACAATCGATACTGATATCTTGCACTGCTAAAAAATTTCCGGATTCCTCGCCTTTTGTCCAAAGTCGGTTTTTCGATCTGCTGAAAAAAGTAACCCTTCCTTCTTGTTCGGTTTTCTGAAAGGCTTCTTCATTCATATATCCCAGCATCAGAACCTGTAATGTTCTGTTATCTTGGATAATGACAGGCACAAGGCCATTGCTTTTATTAAAATCTATGATCATCTAATCGGTATTTTTTGAGTTTGTAATTCTTTTTTTAAATCCTGAATGTGAACTTCTCCGAAATGGAAAATACTGGCTGCCAGTGCTCCTGTGGCTTTGGTTTTCTGAAATACTTCTTCAAAGTCTTTGACTCTGCCCGCTCCTCCGGAAGCAATAACAGGGATATTGATATGATCGGACACAGATTTTGTAATGTTGATATCAAAACCATTTTTGGTTCCGTCACCATCCATTGAGGTTAATAAAATTTCTCCTGCTCCGAGCGATTCTACTTCTTTAGCCCATTCTATTGTTTTTAGCGTCGTTATTTCTCTACCTCCTTTAATATGAACCCAATCTTGTCCATTCATATTCTTGGTATCTATAGCAACTACCACACATTGGCTTCCAAATTCTTTAGCCAGTTCAAAGATTAATTGGGGATTTTTTACTGCTGATGAATTGATACTGATTTTGTCGGCTCCTGCTTCCAGTAATTTTCTTACATCTTCTACAGATGAAATTCCTCCGCCTACCGTAAAAGGAATGCTCAGCTCTCTGGCAATCTCTCTGACAAGTGCTGTAAAGGTCTTTCTTTTTTCAATTGTAGCAGTTATATCGAGAAAGACCAGCTCATCTGCACCGTCCCATTCATATTTTTTTGCCAGACTTACAGGATCCCCGGCATTACGCAGTCCCTCGAAATTAATTCCTTTTACCGTAGTTCCATCTTTAATATCTAAACATGGAATAATTCTCTTTTTAAGCATTTTCAATAAAATTTTGTAATTCTTTCAGTTCTATTTCCCCTTCATAAATAGCTTTTCCAATAATAGTCCCTGAACAACCTATTTCCCTCATTCTGTATACATCTTTCATTCCCGAAATTCCTCCGCTGGCGACCAACTGTACAGAGCTATTTCCTAATATATCTTTGTAGAGCTCTGTTGAAGGACCTTCCAACATTCCATCTTTTGAAATATCGGTACAAATTACCTGGCGGATACCTTTCTTTTCATATTGATCAATAAAGTCTATAACGTCCAGATGACTCTCTTCCAACCATCCTGATGTCTTTATTTTCCGGTTTTGGCAATCAGCCCCAAGGATGATTTTTTCAGCTCCGTATTTCTTGATCAGAGTAACACAAAATTCAGGATCCTGAACAGCTATACTTCCAATAGTTATCTGACCAGCTCCGGCATTAAAGGCCATTTCAATATCTTCCCTGGTCTTTAATCCACCTCCGAAATCAATCTGTAGCGACGTTTCTCTGGCAATGGTTTCCAATACTTTATGATTCACAATATGTTTGGATTTAGCGCCGTCCAAATCCACCACATGCAGAAAGCGGATTCCAAAGCTTTCAAACTCTTTGGCCACTTCCACTGGATTTTCATTGTAAATTTTTTTGGTTTCATAATCTCCTTTGGAAAGCCTTACACACTTTCCATCAATAATATCAATGGCAGGAATAATTTTCATATCGACAGGTTTAAAAAGTTTTTAAGAATTTCAGCCCCTGTTTTCCCTGATTTTTCCGGGTGAAACTGGGTCGCAAAAAAATTATCTCTTTGTAACGATGCACTGAAAGGCAGGATATAGTCACAGACAGAAGTGGTATATTCCGACAGTTCACAGTAATAGCTATGGACAAAATAGACATCTTCTTCTTTTTCAAAGCCTGAAAAAACAGGAGACCACAGATCTGTAATGGTATTCCAGCCCATATGAGGGACAATCTCTTTCGATGGGAATTTTTTAACCCCAATATCAAAGATTCCCATTCCGGAAGTGTCGCCTTCTTCATTACCCTTACACATCAGCTGCATTCCCAGGCATATTCCTAATACAGGTTGCTTCAGGGTTGGAATAAAAGTATCCAAACCTTTTTCCTTTAACAGCTTCATGGTTGAAGAGGCCTCGCCAACGCCTGGGAAAATCACCTTATCGGCCTGTTGGATCAATTCAAAATCATCGGTAATGATTGATTCTGTTCCCAGTCGGTTGAGCGCATTTTGCACAGACTGAACATTTCCTCCGTTATATTTTATAATAGCAATCATCTTACAAACTTCCTTTAGTTGATGGTACATTAAAATTTTGATCCGTTAGATTTACTGCCATTTTCAGTGCTTTGGCAAAAGCTTTAAAAATGGACTCAATCTTGTGGTGTTCATTTTCTCCTTCCACTTTAATGTTCAGGTTAGATTGAGAGGAATCCGTAAAGGATTTAAAAAAGTGGGAAAACATCTCAGTAGGAACATCTCCAATCGCCTCTCTTTTAAATTCTGCATCCCAGACCAACCAGGATCTTCCTCCAAAATCAAGGGCAACCTGAGCCAGACAATCATCCATTGGCAGCAGAAAGCCATATCTTTCGATTCCTTTTTTCTTTCCTAATGCTTTAAGAACAGCTTGTCCAAATACAATTCCGGTATCCTCAATAGTATGGTGCTCATCTACTTGCAGATCTCCATTAACTTTAATTTTAAGATCCAGATTGCCATGTTTTGAAATCTGTTCCAGCATGTGATCAAAAAAATGTAATCCTGTAGCAATCTCTGAATTACCTTGTCCATCAAGATTGATTTCTATTTCAATATCTGTTTCATTGGTCTTCCTCGATACTTTGGCTTTTCTCGGAACATTTTTCAAAAACTGATAGATCTCAGACCATTGTTCAGTTGTAAGATCAGCATGTTCATTACTTGTTTTATTAATAAAAATAGCTTTTGAGCCCAGATTCTTAGCCAGCTGGATATCTGTAACACGATCTCCTATCACATAGGAATTTTCCAAATCATAATTCCCGTAAATATATTTACCAAGCATTCCAACACCCGGTTTCCTCGTTGGGAGATTATCCTGTTCAAAGCTTTTATCAATCAGGATATCATCAAAAATAATTCCTTCATTTTCAAATGCTTTTAACATCTTTTCATGAGGCTTAATAAATGTTTCATACGGAAAACTTTCGGTTCCTAATCCATCCTGATTCGTCACCATTACCAACTCATAATCCAGTTCTCTTGCAATTCTTGAAAGATTTTGAAAAACACCCGGATAGAATTCCAGCTTCTCCAGAGAATCTACCTGGAAATCTGTTGGGGGCTCAATAATTAAGGTTCCGTCGCGGTCTATGAATAATACTTTTTTCATCATCATATATTTTGTAAAATGGTAATTAGCTTAGTATTTTCTTCTCTTGTCCCAATATTGATACGGATACAATCCGGAATAGCGGGTGATCTTTTATTCGTTAAAACTTCGTTGCCTAACAACATCTGATGTACATTATCGACATCATTAAATTGTACCAGAAAGAAATTGGCATCCGTAGGAAATACTTTCACAATACAGGTTATATTCTGAAATTCATTTTGAAGCCAGTTTTTTTCTCTGATAATACCTTCTAAATTCCTTTTGAATTCATCTTCCCGGTCAATACAATCCATAATCAGTTCCTGGCTTAAAGAATTGACATTATAGGGAGCCTTCACCGTATTGATAAACTTAATAATTTCTGCGGAAGCACAGGCAATTCCTACCCTTGCTCCTGCTTTACCCCAAGCTTTAGAAAACGTCTGAAGAACAATAAGGTTAGGGTATTTCTCAAGAAGATCAAGACTTGTCTTCTGATCTGAAAACTCGATATAGGCTTCATCTACAACCACAATTCCATTAAAATTCTGAATATAGAATTCAATATCTTTAACACTATTTCCTGTAGGATTGTTGGGAGAGCAAATAAAAAATACTTTCACACCCTCATCATTAATGGTTTTCAGAAACTCATTTTTAACGATCTGAAAATTTTGGTCCAGATCCAGCCTGACTACTTTATTTTCATTGATAGCAGCATAGAATGCATACATGGCAAAAGATGGATTCATCATCATTATAGAATCCTTTTTGGGTTCGCAGAATATTTTGATGATCAGGTCGATAAGCTCATCACTTCCGTTTCCCACTGCAATCTGATCCGGGGAAATATTTTTCAAAGAAGCTATTTTATTTCTGAGTTTTCGTTGTGTAGAATCAGGATAGCGGTTAAAGGCTCCAAAAGGACTTTCATTAGCATCCAGTAAAACCGGTGTATCAAATTCATTATGATCCCTAAAACTGATATAAGGCTGTAATTCTAAAATATTCTTTCGAACAAACTGGTTGATTGTTAATTGCTTCATTTTCTTATTTTAATCGAATGGAAACGGCATTTTTATGGGCTGATAATCCTTCAGCTTCTGCCATTATTTTAATAGTTTTTCCTAAGTTTTGTAATCCCTGTTTTGATAAGTGCTGAAAAGTGATTTTCTTTACAAAACTGTCTAAAGAAACACCACTATAATTTCTTGCAAACCCGTTGGTAGGAAGTGTATGATTGGTTCCACTTGCATAATCTCCGGCACTTTCACAGGAATAATTTCCTAAAAAAACGGAGCCCGCACTTTGTACAGCCGGAATGTATTTTTCAAAATCATTCAAAGCCAGAATAAGGTGCTCGGGAGCATATAAATTACTTAAGCTGACCGCTTCTTCTACTGTATTCAAAAGTATAAAGTGACTATTATCAAGAGATTGTTGTGCAAATTCATTTCTCGGAAGCTTTTCTACCTGGCTGTGAATTTCTTCAATCGTTTCATTTAAAATCGCTAAATCCGTAGTAATAAAAACAACCTGGCTGTCACTGCCGTGCTCAGCCTGAGAAAGAAGATCAGCAGCACAAAATGCAGGAACCGCATATTCATCTGCTATGACGAGAACTTCACTGGGGCCGGCCGGCATATCAATTGCCACTCCATAGTTTTGAGCATATTCTTTTGCTGCCACAACAAATTGATTTCCAGGTCCGAATATTTTATATACATTGGGAACACTTTCCGTACCAATGGTCATTGCAGCAACAGCCTGCGCACCGCCGGTTTTAAATATTCTCGTAATCCCACAAAGTTTTGCAGTATAAAGAATAGCGGGATTAATTGTACCGCTTTTATCAGGTGGAGTACAAAGAACAATTTCCTTACATCCTGCCAATTGAGCAGGAACAGCCAACATCAGAACTGTTGAAAACAAAGGTGCTGTTCCTCCTGGAATATAGATTCCTACCTTTTCTACAGCGCGATTTTCTCTCCAGCAAACAACCCCTTTCATCGTTTCTATTTTCTGAATTTCAGTTTCTTGTGAAGCATGAAATAATGTAATATTTTCCTTAGCCACCTGAATTGCCTTTTTCAGCTCTTCACTCACTAACGTTTCAGCCTCTTCTATCTCATCTTGTGAAACGGAAATACTTCCTATATCGGCAGAATCAAACTTCTTACTGAATTCAAGCAACGCCTGATCTCCTTCTCTTTCAACTTTTTTAAAGATATCGGAAACAATTTCCGAGACTTCTTCTTTTTTAAGAACCGGGCGTCTGATCAATTCTGCCCAGGTACTCTTCTGCGGGTATCTGTGTATAAACATATTAAATAACCATTTTATCAATTGGAATAATCAAAATATCCTGAGCTCCTTTTTCTTTCAGTTCATCAATCACATCCCAGAATCGCTCTTCATCAATAACAGAATGAATACTGCTCCATCCTTCTTCTGCTAAAGGAATCACTGTAGGACTTTTAAGAACAGGCAATACCTTTGCTATATCTTCTATTTTTTCATCCGGAACATTCATCAGAATATATTTGGAATTTTTTGCTTTGAGCACAGCCTTAATACGGAAAAGAAACTTATTCAGAATATTTTCTTTTTCCTGATCCAGGTTCGGGTTTTTAGCGAGTACGGCTTCGGAGAATAATAATGTGATGGTTTCCCTTAATCCATTTTTGAAAAGAGTACTTCCTGAGCTTACAATATCACAGATACCATCTGCTAATCCGATATTAGGAGCAATCTCTACTGATCCTGAGATCACGTGAATATCTGCAGAAATCTTTTTATCTGTCAGGAATTTTTTGAGGGTATTTGGATAAGAAGTTGCTATCTTTTTACCTTGAAAATAGGTAAGTTCATCAGTTGTTATGTCTTTAGGAACTGCCAGAGATACACGACACTTTGAAAACCCTAGCTTCTGAACAATCTCAATATCTTTTTGTTTTTCTACTAAAAGGTTTTCACCAACAATAGCAATATCCACTACTCCATCCTCAAGATATTGCGGAATATCGGAGTTTCTGAGGTACATGATTTCGAAAGGAAAATTATCCACCGAAACCTTGAGTTGGTCTTTTCCATTGTTGATGAAAATTCCGCAGTCTTTCAAAAGCTGTAAAGAATCTTCGTAAAGTCTGCCACTTTTCTGGATGGCGATTTTTAATTTACTCATTTGGGATGTATTGGGTCTGAGTAAATAAAAAGTATTTTTTGAAAAATTTCCGGGGAAGAATTTTAGAAACAAAAAAACCGTCTGTTACTCAGACGGTTTTTAATTATTTTTTGATTTTAACACAGGTCATTATCAATCAATTCCGTCTTAGCAGAGATGATGATGATAATGATGTAATGTTAAAAAATTGGGTTTCATTGTTCAAAATTGTGCTACAAATGTAGAACTTATTTTTAAATATCAAATATTTTTTTCAAAAATTTTTTGATAAAAATTCATCAGTTCATTGGCAATCGGTTCATCATTAAACTTCTGAACAAACTCAAAACTCTTATCACTACGGCGTTTTCTTTCCGATTCATTGTCCCACAAAAATTGTATTTTGGATCGGATATCGAGTTCATTTTCCGGATTTACATAAACCGAGTCTTTCCCACCCGCTTCAGGAAGACAGCTCGTATTGCTTGTAATGGTTACCGTTTTTGAGAAAAGTGCCTCAATAACAGGTATTCCAAAGCCCTCGAAGAAACTTGGGTATACAAAAATATCGGCCAGTTTGTAGAGAATTGCAAGCTCATCCATAGAAACGCCTTCAAGAAAATAAACTTGTTTTTCCATTTTATTTTTCCTGATAAATGCCTCTACCTTTTTATAATATTTCGTTTTTCTTCCCACTACTACTAAAGGGATATTCGTGTCCTTGATGGCTTTTACAATATTCAGAAGATTTTTACGCGGTTCAATCGTCCCTACGTTTAGGATAAACCTTTCAGGAAGATTAAACTTCTCCTGGGTAGCGTGGATCAGCTCAGAAGGCTGTTCTTCTTTAAAAGCCTGATGACATCCCTGATAAATCACTTCAATTTTATCTTCCGGAACTTTTAAATACTGGATAATATCTCTTTTTGTCTGTTCTGAAATAGCAATGATACGATCCGCATTCTGCGCTGCTTTTTTGAACTTCCATAAGTGGATTTTACGGTCAAAAAAAGAATAATACTGCGGATATCGCATGAAGATCAGGTCATGAATAGTCACTACTTTTTTTATAGGAGTCTTCTCCCATTGTAAAGGTAATTCACCTGATAAACCATGAAAAATATCTGCATCTTGTTTTTGAGCATCCTTTCCCATCTTAAGCTGACGCGACATACTTCCTTTGGATGTTTCTACAAAATGGACATCCGGTTTTACCAAAATGTCCGCTCCTCGTTCTGATTTGTTTTTATTGAGCAGCAAATATGTATTTTCAGGGAAATAGTGAGACAGAATTCTCACCAGATCTCTGGAATAATTGCCTAGTCCTGATGTATTATGGAAAAAACGTTTTGCATCAAAGGCAATCTTCATGATTCTATCTTTTTTTGAAATTCCTGGAATGTTCCAAAGCTATACTTTTTATTTTTAAGCCACCCTATGAACTTATCAAATCTTTTGACCATATCCATTCCTGAATTTTTCACTGTAAATCCAGGGAGTTTAAATGCTTCATCCTTAATTTCCGCAAATTCCCACGGATGGAAATATACGTTTAAGTAATCATCCTTCTTCAAACTATCTGAAGCCAGTTTTTTGTAGATCGACAGCGGAAAATTATGAAAACTCAGCCAGAATAAAGGGATTCTGAAATTAGGAGAAACAGAGGCCGGAACCTGTGTCACATTTCCCTCTTTAAAATAAGTTCTTGATACTTTTAAATTATTGTAGCGACCCGGAAGGAATGTAGGATTAATCGATGAATTATAGGAATAGCCTGCTTTTTCTACGGCTTTTTCATCCACCGGCATCATCCTCGGCATTCTTAAACCCGTTACTTTCGTGGAAAATAAATCTTCCAGTCTTTCACGTGATTCTTTTAAATGCTTTTCTTCAAATTCGGAATGAAACCAGGTATGGGAAGCCAGCTCATGTCCTTCTTCCAATAATCGTTTAATCAAATGTTTGCTGTTTTCTGCAAAAACAACCGTTGAAAAGAACGTTGCTTTTACCTGATGTTTTTTAAGAATATCCAGTATCCTTTCCAGTCCGGTCTGCGAAATGGAAATCTGCCGTTCAAAAGGAATCGTTCCTTTGTACTCCAATGGCATATCAAATTCTTCAATATCAAAACTTAATAAAACCATTTTAAAAATTTTTATTTTTTATAATATAATTAGGTCTTTCTTTCACCTGTTTAAAGATTTTACCCAGGTAAATCCCAATAATTCCAAGAATAATCAGTTGTAGCCCTCCAAAAAATACAATGGTCATAATCAAAGATGCCCAACCTGAAATTTCAGTATGACTGACAAAGGAATGAATAACATAAATTCCGTATCCTATCACTGATATAGCGGAGAATAAAAAGCCCAAATAGGCTGCAATATATAGTGGCTTTACACTAAAAGCTGTAATTCCTGTAAAGGCAAAAGTCACCATCTTTTTAAGATTGTAACTGCTTTCACCAGCTACTCTTTCACAAGCTGTAAAATCTATTGCTGTTTGTTTGAAACCCATCCAGCTCGTCAATCCTCTTAAAAACAGATCGTCTTCATTGAACTGTCTCATGACTTCCACAGCACTGGCATCTAATAATCTGAAATCTGAGCCACCACCTTTGGTAAGGTTTACATCGGAGAGGCTGGATAAGAGTTTATAGAAAAAGTCCGAAGTTTTTCTTTTAAAGAAAGAAATTTCTTTGGGATATGTTCTTACGGTGAGTACAACATCATAGCCTTCTTCCCACTTTCTGATCATATCAGGAATCAGTTCCGGAGGATGCTGAAGATCACCATCCATCGAGATTACTGCATTTCCATGGGCATAATCCATTCCTGCTTTTACGGCAGGCTGATGTCCGAAATTTCTTGAAAATTCTATAAATTTCACTTCATCATATTGTTCGGATAGTGCTTCCAGTTTCTGCTGAGTACCATCCCTGCTTCCATCATTCACGAATATGATTTCAAAATCATAATTGTTGAGTCCTGAGAAAACCTCTTTGATTTTCTGATGAATCATAGCTACATTTCCTTCTTCGTTATAGGCAGGAATTACAATAGAAATCTTTTTCATAGAATCAGTTCAGGCTGTAATTTTTTTCAAAATCTTTGGTTAGAAGTTCATACACCACTCGCAACCAAACCGCAATGCAAGGTACTGCTTTTAAAGAATATTTGGTGATATACTCATTTTTAACCCATTTAGGGAATAGATCCGATGTTGAAAAACAAGTAAAAATAATAACAAAAATCAACAGACCGGTAGCAAGCGGTGTTCTTTCTTTCTGAAGGAAATACCAGATCATTACACCTACCACGGCAATAATATAAGTCGGTGATTCTGAGCTTGAGCTAAACAACACCAGAAATAATAAGCTGGAGGCTAAAATCATCAGCTGGAAAGCATAATGTTGGTATTGCTTAATCCGAATATATGGTAGCGCAAACAGTGGTAATCCAAACGCCAAAAACACCAGATTAGAAATAGATGCATCCCCCATAATTCTTCTGAAAAAGCCCATTAATGAAATATCCTGCATATTTCCCAATACCTGATTCTCATTATTTTTTTCGACAATAGAATGAAACCAATCAGCATAACTCTGGATCACAAATTGGGGTGTAGAATAGATCATCGGAATTACAACGAATAATACCGCAATGCCTATTCCTGAAAGAATGAATTTTGCTTTATTTTTAATAAAGAAAAATTGGGTAAGCCCAACAATACCGTAAATTTTCACAAAAATCCCTACCAGGATTGCTGTTACCGATTTTACTTCTTTTCTTTCGTAAATATAAATAGCAGATAATAAGAGCAAACCTGTTAAAGCAACATTAAACTGTAAACTTAGAGCAGCCGTAATGTATTCCTGCAAACAAAGAATTCCGAAAAGGGCTTTTTTAGTATCTGAAAAAGGCAATTTATGAATTGCATAAACAAATACGAAAGTATTAACCAGATTCCAAAGAGAAATCCCAAGCCAATCCGGCATCTCAGCAAACGGAGCGATCAGTAAGCTGAAAAAAACGCCATAATGATTCAGGTCAAAATAAAGATCCGGATAATGGATAAATAAATTCTTCTCATTGACCGTATTGAAAAATACGTTTTTAAAAATCAAATAGTTGTTGATTGCGTAATTTCCCCTAAAATATTTAGAAATCGCAGTAACTACTGATATAATAAGATAAACCCCAAATATATATTTAGGGTTTAATATGAATTTTAAAATTTTTTCTTTCAAAATTGCGGGTATTAGTTTTGTGTAAAAGTCTTAGACTGCTACGTTGTTTTCTCTCAACGCATCATTAAGAGAAGTCTTTTTATCAGTAGATTCCTTTCTTGTACCGATAATCAAAGCACAAGGAACCTGATATTCTCCCGCAGGATATTGTTTTGTATAACTTCCCGGGATTACTACTGAACGTGCAGGTACTCTTCCTTTGATTTCAACAGGTTGATCTCCTGTTACATCTATAATTTTAGTAGAAGCCGTTAATACCACATTCGCGCCCAATACCGCTTCTTTTTCTACATGTACTCCTTCTACTACGATACATCTTGAACCGATGAAACAATCATCTTCAATAATTACCGGTGCTGCCTGTAAAGGTTCTAATACACCACCAATACCTACTCCTCCACTCAGGTGAACATTTTTACCGATTTGTGCACAGCTTCCTACTGTAGCCCAGGTATCTACCATAGTCCCTGAATCTACATACGCTCCGATATTCACATAAGAAGGCATCATAATTACCCCTGAAGCAACAAAAGCTCCTTCTCTTGCAATCGCATGAGGTACAACTCTTACTCCTTTTTCAGCATAATTTCTCTTTAAAGGAATTTTATCATGAAATTCAAATGGTCCTACTTCTATAGTTTCCATTTTTTGAATCGGGAAATACATAACTACCGCTTTCTTCACCCATTCATTAACCTGCCATCCGTTGTCTGTAGGTTCAGCAACACGAAGTTCTCCGGAGTCTAATAAAGAAATAACCTCTCTTATCGCCTTCTGGCTCTCTTCATTTTGTAATAAATCTCTATTATCCCAAATGTTTTCAATAGTTTGTTGTAACGACATGTTTCTAATTTAAATTAATTTGAATAATTATTTCGGCCAAAGATACAAAAGTTCAGCAAAATATTTTCAATCATATTATCATTAGGATGATGTTATTGATTTGTATGGCCCCTTGAGGATGAACCTCTGGCTAAACAAATCTTTCCGGTTAAATTTAAATTTGATTAGAAATCTTGTCTAGAATAACAAACTCCATTGTTTTCTCAACATGCTGTTGTTCTGTTATTGGTCTTGCATATTTCCTGGTACTGTATTTTGTCAAATAAGCCGTGTTAATACGGTCAGTAAGATCATTGAGATCAGTTGGAATATATGCATTGATATGAAGAATAGAATCTCCACATTGTATTTGCCCCAGAGGATCCTGTAAAAAACTATTATACCAGCTTCTTTCTGCAAATCCCCAGGAACGTGCAAAGATCCTGTTATTGACAACAACCATCCAGACATCTAAAAATGTATCCCGCTGTAAACCGGCTTTTATTCCGATAATTTCATTTTCGCTAACATATTGTATAGCATCTTGTTGATTCATTTTAATAAGATTTCTCACAAAACTAAAATGAACAGATGAACCAAAAAATATTATTATTTACTTCGCCGTAAATATTATTCTATTGGCTACTTTATTGATGTCAATGAACTATAACATGATTTTATCCAGAGTATCGGTCAAACAATCGCGGTAGCTTTTTGCCACAGCTATTTTTAGTCCTTTACAAATAATATGATTATTTTCAAAAGATTCAACATTGGTTAAATTTACAATATATGAGTTATGTATACGCATAAACTCGTCAGGCAAACTTTCAACCAGATCTTTAAGAGTCTTGTAATAGGTATATTTTTTATCAAATGTGGTGTATATTTCTACATAATTTCCAAGACCTTTTATAATCACAATGTCATTAAAGAAAAGCTTCACCAGCTTCTTATCTGTTTTAATAAAAGCGAAAGTTTTATTTTTCATTCGTAAAAACTTTAAGCATAAAGATAGGTCTTTATACCATTATGGATACAGATGAAAAATATGAATAAGAAATTTATGTAATATTGATGACCAACTACTTTAAAATGATTATGGCTTTTTGATTAATTCCAAATCCTTTTTATACTGGTTTTCGCCATAATTATTATTGAAATTAACAGATAGCTTATCATTTGAATCCAGCTTTTCATAAAGCTTTATTCTAAGCGCTGCTTCAGCAGTTAAGTCTTTTTTTACCGGAAATTGTACCTGGTATTTTTCAATGAGGATTTTTTTAATTGCAGACAGCTTTTCATAATATGGGCTTTCCGGTAAATTACGATCTTTTTTCTGTTTGTCTTTATATTCGATATAGCTTGCCATTGGACAAAGACCAGTTCCCGGGATAACAGGATTCCCTCCTTTTTCTAAAAAATAAGTAGTGAGATCCAGGTCATCTCTTGCCGCAGCTTCCATAATGTTGTTTCCACTATATGAAAGATTATTAATATCAGCTCCCTGCTTGAGCAAATAATCAATCATTTTCCTTTCCGTATCATCCACACCACCTATCATCATGGCATCATACAGAGGAGAATCCCCTAACTGCGGGTTAGGGTTGGCCTTATAGCTGAAAAGCAGTTTAAGCATTTCGTAATTATTAAGTGCAACAGCATGTCGTAAAGGAGTTTTATATCCGTTATACGGAACTACAATATTAGGATTCGCCCCTAAATCCAAGAGCTTTTTCATGGCATTCATATCCTCAATAATAGAAGCGTACATCAACAGGGTATATCCTGTGTCTTCTCCCAGTTTATCAAGCGCTATATTTTTATCTTTAATTACTTTTTCCATCCCCTCCAGATCACCGTCCAGAATTTTCTGGGCAGCCAATAACTGATCTCCTTTGAACATTTTTGCAGGAGGATACTGCGTTTTATTTTCCTTTTTACGAGATCTGGGATTGAGATCTGAACAAGATAAGAGTGTCATCATCGAGAAAAGTATTAAAATAGTGGATTTCATAGTATTATATATCGTTAGCTAGAACATCTGTATTAATTGTTGAGATCATTGCCTCTAATGCATCTGCATAAGCACCATGCCCGCTGCCAAGCGTTTTAATGCCAAGTCCTTTATTATCTTCAATATAGCCAAAAATTTCATGTTGCTGACCTAAAGCTCTTGGTGCTGCTCCGGTCACAGCCCCAAAACCAGCCAGTAAATTAAGTCCCGGAATTCTTGAAAATGCCAGAGTAGAAAGTAAACCTTCCCTGTTATTCTGCAATCCGTTTAGGATATCATTACTTGTACTGTAATTAACAATATTAGATGTTGATTTTGCAGCTCCTTTTTCATCCAGATACTTCAATGTATTGGCATGAACTCCTCTTGCGTTGAAGGTATATCCTTTAAGCCCTGTATAATAAGAAGCCATTGCACTATTACCTCCACCCAGGGAATGTCCTGTAAAATTGACCTTCCCACCAGTGTTCTGATCCATTTTTTCCGCCAAACTTCTGGTTTTTTCTATTTGTGGAGTATTTGCACCAAATGCTTGTCCACCATCCTCTATAACCCAGTCTTTTACAAACTGATCTCCTGCTTCAGAACCTCTGAATGCTACAAAATATTCCCCCGTCTTATCATTATAATACAAAGAAGAGAAAAAGCCATTGTCTTCATTGGTATTAAAATCTTCAGGCTTCATAACTCCTGCTCCGAATCGTTTATCTAATTCCTCCTGATTATCAGTGTTTATACGGGAATAGTCTCCCAACTCTTTGGTCTGTCCTGTATTATCTTCATAAGAATCCTGAGCCATTTTTGCTGCTAAAAGAGCTTCTTGTAATTGAGAGACAGGAGGAAGATGAAAGCTTACTTTACCGCCGATAAAACATTTCAAAGAGGAATTTTGAAGTAACGGCTTTTTATTTTCAACCCTTACTTTTGGATGTGTATTTTCCCAGTCGCTCCCCTTACAGAGAAAAGAGCAGATATTTAAACAGTCATCGATAAGTGCACTTCCAGCCCAGGCTGCAGCAGCCAGTACAAAGAGCCCCCCTGAAAAGGCAGCAGCTACAGCTACTCCTGCTAAAGCTCCGGCGACCATCATTTCGGGACAGATAAAATTATCTTTAAACCGATCATCTTCAGTGGCCATCAGCTTTGAGCTGTTCTTCAATTTTACTGAAGACTGCGAGCTCACTCCTATTCCTATAAGCCTTCTTCCCTTGCTGCAGAAAAGCGGCGTATCCTGTGCGATATATAACTGGCTCATGATAATATCATTAAGGTTTATTTAATTTAATATGATACCTGCAAACGTAAAGCATTTCTGTATTCAGTTGTTCTTTTATATGGAATATCACTTCCGATAAAACCGAATCTTTATTATAGGTATATTCTCCTTCAACAGAATATCCATAATCCATGGGAATTTTCAATGTTTTTTGATAACTGTTTTCATAAATATCATCAAATTCCCTTGCTACATTTTTGCCTTTTCCTTTTATGCTGACATGAAATCCTCCCTCTTCAGATTTTGAGATCTCATACTGAGAATCATATGTAATTTCTTTTCCCGGAAACAGTGTAGATAAGGCTGTTCGTTTAGGAATATCCTGAATATATTCTTCTTCATTGAAAACCGGTAATGGATAAAACAAAATCTGATACAGCATATTATGCTTAATATTGTTATCTATTTTATGAAATTCTTTGTCGTAAATATTGATCATTTCACCATAACTACTCCGAATCAGTTCATAAAAATATAATTCCTTTTTTATTTCTTTCCATTTAGCAAGAATTTCTTCTTTATTTTCAACTTTGTCAATACTCTTATCAGGAGCAAGAAATAGATTTAAAGTATCTGTAGCTTTATTTACTTTTCCAAGAATTTCATAAAAAGGTTTCATCTGCCCATCTATAATAATGTTCTTTTGATCCAATACCTTTACCGTCATATGATTGTATTCTCCGGGGAGAATCATCCAGCTTTCTTCTATTTCGGTTTCGTTTGCTTTTCCTCTTCCTAATGTAAGATAAGACTTGGTATTAATGCTATAAGAGCCTTCTTTATACCATGCATATTTAAAACCTGTTAAATCTGTTTCTTTAAATATCATATAATGTATCGCAGAGCGGTTTATTTAAATTGACTTTCTACTATTGCTCTATCAGAAAAGCATTTTTGCTTTTAAGAGCCAATAATGTTTATTTCATATTGCTTCTCTTAGACTCATTTGATTTCAACCGAATCAGCGCTTCATGAGAAGAAATGGATAAAAATATCGGGATTGTTATTATAAATAGTATAATTTTCTTCTGTGCAATGGTCAACCGGTTGTCTTTGTCCTGTTGACATCATGGCATGTTGATCTGATTTTTAAGATTAATATTTTGTGATTGTAGTGTATATCTCTAAATTATGAATAATAAAAACGGCCAACAAAGCAATTTTCATAAAAATTAAAAATTGTCGTAGTTCTACGACTTTTGTTATATCACAAAAGTTGATAGGTATATCAGATATAAAAGTCAGCTATAGAAAGCTTAGAATGAAAATGATTGGCGAGAAAGTGACTTAAAGCACTCTTTGAGCATGAAGATAAGCCTTATTCCAGTATTTTTCGTTGAGAGAAGAAATGATTACCCCTTTTGAAGTTGAAGCATGGATGAACCGAATCTCTCCATCACTACCTATATCATGAACAATTCCCACATGAGATACTCTGCTTCCTCCTCCTGTTGCAAAAAACAACAGATCGCCTGGTTTTACCTCATTAATATCTATTTTCTTACCGGCATCTGCCTGATCAGACGATCTTCTCGGCAGCTTTTTGTCATTTTCTTCAAAAACCTTTACGGTAAATCCGGAACAGTCAAATCCGGAAGATGTATTTCCTCCAAACTTATAAGGAGTTCCTATGTATTTTTCGGCATCCTTCAGAATACTGTTGATAGAGCTAGGAACCCTTCCACTAAAATTAGAATCTAATCTTCTTAAATTTTCAGATTTCACAACCGTTTTTGTTGTATTCTTCTTTTTTGTAGAAACACTTTTAGCACTTCCGCATGAAACGACTATGGAAGTTGCAATCAATAAAGCAGCCAACTGCTTTATACTCCTGTTTTTTTCAAATAATACCGGCGTCATATGTGTCTGATTTTTATTAGGATAACTAATTATCGACAAATATACATTTTATATTTTAATTATATATATTCTATACTACAACTATATCATAAATATATGTTAAAATTTTGTATTTAATTAATTATCATTATATTTGACTCCAATTTTACAATTATGGCTACTTATGAAAGTTTAATTAAAATAACAGGATCCGTTGGGGATTTGGTTTTTTATACTTTGAATGGCAAAAATGTTGTTCGGAAGAAAAGCGGGTTTAATAAAAATGCTTTCAAAAAGAGCCCTTCCTATGAAAAAGTAAGGCAAAACAGTTCTGAGTTCGGGCATTGTTCTAAAATCGGAAAAATCATACGTCAAGCCCTTGATCCCCATATTAAAGCTGCACAGGATCCTCTACTCTATCAAAGTTTTGCAAAGCTGATGACAGAGATTAAAGATCTGGATTCCATTTCTGGAAGAGGTCAACGGAATGTAAAGAATGGTATTATTACAGAGGGTGGGAAAAAACTACTTACACAATTCCAATTCGGAAAAGTGGCTAATTGGGAGGATGCTGTCTCCGTTCAGTTAGGGCTTTGGGAGAATACCCTTCAATCTGATAAAAGTTTTAAAGGAGATGAAATCATTATCCTGAGTGTAAAAGTTGATTTTGACTTATACTCAACCGAGCACTTTCAGCAAAAAATCTCTTTGCAGCAACCTATTCAAAACATACCATTTGAAAAACATTTTTCGGATGATGATCTTGTTTTCTATTTTGTGGTTTTACAAAATGAGGGGCAAATTGTAAATATGGGGTTTGTCTGAGAATCAACTCACCTGAAAAGCTTTATTAAAAACCAAAAGTTAAACTCCTAAATAATTCTGATAAATACATTATTTTTTAACTAAATAATATCTAGAATATTGGAAAGCCTAATCAGCTATATATAATCGATGAACATATTCGTGCATTCGTGGCAACAATTTTGACTACAAATTCGTCGTCTCTATCACTAAAATAAAAAAGCCATCTCACATTGAGACAGCTTCTTTAATATTTTGATTGCCAATATATTATTGCTTTTTATCTTTCTCTCCGGCCCAAGATCCTGATCTTGCAGGATTCGGTACTGCATTCGTCCAGCTTCCGTTTCCTTTTTTATCTGTTCCTAACTTTCCTCTGAAATCTCCTTTTGAAGGTAAACCTACGGAAGCATTTAATTCCCCTGAATTATTCAGATGCCCCGTAATCTTATAATTTTCATCATTGATATCTGAATGCATGGTTCCGTTAACTGTTCCATCACTTCCCACTACAAAGTTCCAACCGCCTTTGTCACTTCCTTCATAAGTCCCGGACCAGGTTCCAATATAATCATAAATAGTATCATCATCCGAGCTACATCCTATCAATGCAAAAGTCGTTAATAAAAGAAAGAAAAGTTTCTTCATAGTTTTATAAATAATTTTTATTAGATAATCAAATTTGTGGAGAAACATATAAATCATTATGTGATCTTCACGTTTTTCAAAAGACTTTTTTGAATCTGGCAAATATATAATTTTAATTTAATTTTTTTACTTTTTGCCTTACTATTTCTTTTATCCGCAAAAAATAATGCTTAAAAAAATAGTTTCATATCTATTGATAAATAAATTCTTTGATAACGACAATATTAATTAATAAACTAGTAGCCAGATATTTAATGTAATAGCCTAATATTATATGGAAATTTAATCCTCAGAGTGATGAACACTATATTAAATAAAATGTAACAAAGTATTTGTATATGTGGTATAAATACTTACTTTTGTACCGCTTTAGTAAAAAATAGCAATAAGAGAAAAGGGGAATTAGCTCATCTGGCTAGAGCGTTAGACTGGCAGTCTAAAGGTGACGGGTTCGATCCCCGTATTCTCCACTAAGCAGAGATTCAAAATTTCTTTGAAAACCCTGTTAAAATCTATTAATCCTATAATTCCTCGGAAATATAGGATTTTTTATTTTTAAAGAGCACCTAAATAATATTATCATCCTTCAAAATCACCACAATCATGCTCTTTGAAAAGAGGTAATGCTTTTTCGGTTGTAAAATACCTGGATATTCTTTTATTATTTAATTCCAGTTTCTGACCTTCTACAGTCAGCTCGTAAACAGGTGCTTTATCTATCTGAGTTAAAATATAGGTTCTTCCTGTCGTTTTTAAAATCGTTCTGTTTCCTTTGGTAGTGAATGAGAAGTTGTCAATTTTAAAAGTATCCTTTTCATCACAAACGTTTGTCCATATCACTTTATCTTTTGTGATAGATAAGCTTGCTAAATCGCATGAATAACAATTGCCGGAGAACTCTATCCCATATTTCTCATAGACATTGGTACTTTTAGCATCCAGTAGATCAATAGGAACTAACGTTGAAAAATCAACAGGTATATCTGGTTTTGAGATCGTATCCTCTACCGGAACAGTATCTCTTTTTATCTCGGTAGAAGTTGCTTTATCTGCTTTCTTTTCTGTAGCAGGTGAACAGGAGGCCAGCAAAATGATTACAACTGAGCAGCCGGTTATTAGATTTTTCATTTTTATTAAAATAATTTATAATACTTAATATATCTTTTGCAAAATTGTTTAAAACAAGCCATTCAATATATCCCTGCTTTCAGCCATTTATTGCCTATATCAAGCGGTTTTGTTGGTCTCTTCCATCAATACTGATACCTTTGGCCAAAAATATAGAAAATGAAAACCTCATATCAATTCCTGATATCATCTGTGCTCGTTGTTTTTGTGGGATGTAATCAGCAAAATAAAATGCCGGAGACTAAGAAAGCACAAAAGGAAGTTACTCAAAAAGCCATAACATTGGCAGATTTCAAAAAAATAAAAGGAGTGGATAATGTACAGGATGTGCCCTTTCAATTATTTACCAAGCTGGATTCTGTACAGTTTTTTGTAACTCCAAGTAAAGATGCTGCCCACCTGAAAATGGCTTACCATAAACTAGATAATTACTATGGATTTGAAGAGTTTGAGGACTTCTACTCTATTCATTTCAGCATTAACAATAATATCTCGAACAGCATTGAAGCTTTTGTCCTGAAATCAGAATTCACAGCCGCATTTGAACTGACCTTACAAGGGGTGAACCTTTATGAGATCAGAAGCAGCACATTGAAGGAATCGACAGATTTTAAGAACAAATCTTTTAAAAAATTCGGGACAATCGCTGAGATTTCAGAACAGGAATTTAAAGCCAACTCAAAAAACCGAATCGATGAAACACTGGTAAAAAATCCGAATATACAACTGCAGAATGATGATTGGGTATACTGTAAATTCCAGTGATATTGACCACCTAATTCCTGATTAAATTGACCACTAAGAATGAAGTCAAAAAAGGTGTCTAAAAGATGGTTTAAAAATATAAAATAAATCTTTACTCTGAGCTGATTTTCTGATCAGCTTTTTTTCTTCTCATCGATTCTCCTTTAAGGTCTATTCTCAGGGAGTTGTGAACCATTCTGTCAAGTATTGCATCGGCTATTGTTTGTTCCGCAATGACTTCATGCCAGGCACTTACAGGCAGTTGCGAAGCAATAATAGTGGAACGTTTTCCGTGTCTGTCTTCTATAATCTCCATAAAATCCTGACGTTTAAGATTATCCAGGGATTGTAATCCAAAATCATCAAGGATAATAAGATCCTGCTTTTCTATTCGGTCTATCTCTTTAAGGTAAGATCCGTCTGCCTTAGCCATCTTAAGCTTTGAGAAGAGTTTGTTGATGCTGAAGTACATGACTTTATATCCCATTGTACAGGCTTTGTATCCAATGGCAGTTGCGATAAAACTTTTTCCAACTCCTGTACTGCCTGTAATAAGAATATTCTGTTTCTGTGATATAAAATCGCAGGAAGATAATCTTCCAATAGTATTCTTATCAATATTTCTGGAAGAAGAGGCCGTAATCTCTTCCATAAATGTCCTGTATCTGAACTTAGCTGTGGTAATCAATCTTTCTACCTTTCTGCTTTCCCTGTCGTCATACTCGGATTCAATCAAGTAGGCTATAAGTTCATCATTGGTATAGGAGATACTTCCTGTTTCCATTGTTGTGGAAAACGCCCTGTGCATCCCGTGGAGCTTTAAATGTTTCATTTTTTCTAATGTTGCCTGATTCATAGGTTTTGTATTAATGATTTAATTGTTAATGATTGTAGATGTTACTGATAGTATTTTCCGCCCCTTATGTTTTTGTGTTTAGGCAGTTTCTTTTCTTCAAAAAATGCATCGTCATCGGTTAGATTATCCAGCCCTCTTTCCAGAATACTTTTAATCATGGCAAGGCTGTATTTTTCATATCCCAACGCTCTTTTACAGGCATTGTCAAGTCTTATGTTGCCGATCTTTTTTGATAATGAAAGGATTCCCAGGCAGGTTTTATAGGACTGCTCAGGATGCTGTTTCTTTTCCAGGATTTTGATGATGTACTGCTCACAATATTCCCCGACAGACCTTCCCCAAGAGATAAACCGGGAGGGATTCCATTCAGTCATAAACTGATAAGATGAAGGCATATGTTCTTTTACAGTCGTATACTGATATTTAGCCAGGATTCTGTTATGGAATGCTATTCTGCGCTGGTCATAGTAAATCTCGACTGTATTTTTACTAAAAATAATGTTTACTTTTTTACCAATATAGCTGAACGGAACACTGTAATAATGCTGGTCTTTACTTAAATATACATGGCTGGTCTTATGAACGGTAGCACGTGCAGAATGCTTGAGCTGGTACATCATAGCTGGTAGTGGGGATAATGCATGTCTTTCAACCTCACGGAAAACATCAGCCCTGGAATACTTCTTTCTTTTCATGGGAGCTTCATTATATCCTTCCAGCAGGTTTTCTATAGCTTTGTTCAATGCTTCCAGGCTAAAGAAGTGATCTTTACGCAATGGAGCAAAAATGCGGGTATACACAATGCGTACCGCATTTTCAACCAAAGCCTTATCCTTGGGATGATAGGTACGCGTAGGAAGTATTGTAGTGCTATAGTGGGAAGCAAAATCCAGAAGAGAATCAGTGATGACAGGTTCGTACTTATGGCTCTTTTTTACGGCTGTACGCAGGTTATCGGTAACAATAGCTGCGGGAACTCCTCCATAATAATGCAGGGTTTTGGTAAGACTTCCAAGAAAATCTTCTTTCCCCTGGGTTCTTGTAGCTTCTACGAAGGTCATGCCACTGGCTCCAAGTATGGATACGAAGACCTCAACTTCCTGTTGTTCTCCTGTTTCTTTATTAATAATGTGAAGTTTTTTTCCTGTATAATCCACAAAAAGTTTATCCCCAGCCTTATGTT
Organism: Chryseobacterium piperi; assembly: GCF_002285635.2. Taxonomy (NCBI): domain Bacteria; kingdom Pseudomonadati; phylum Bacteroidota; class Flavobacteriia; order Flavobacteriales; family Weeksellaceae; genus Chryseobacterium; species Chryseobacterium piperi. Next base: position 1,141,583 of record NZ_CP023049.2, read on the forward strand.
CAATATGCATGGAAGGGTTCACCTTTTTACACCATTCCCGGTAATGATGGCAAAAGCGGGAATATTGGTAGCCTGAAGGGTATTTATCTATGTATTCTTCCCATAGCAGATAACGGGTGACCCCAACACGTTTTAGTTCTTTGGATATGTAAGGAAACAACGATTCAAGTTGTTTTTTAATATTGGCCTTATCCCTTATATCGGTTGGCGGAGTCTCGAATAAATCATCTAAATCTTCATCACTCAGCTCTATCAGCTCGTCATATGTAAGCTGGTGTTCATGGAACAGGCTGATATACTTTTTAGCAGTATTGCGTGAGATACCCAGTTGTTTGCTTATCCGCAATTTACTTACCCCCTGGGTGTATAATCGTAATAATTGTTTAATGTTCAACATGTCTATTCTTTTGTTAGCCATTTGGTATTTTTTGGCTAAGTTATTCAAGACACGTTTTCTGACTTTTTTTTGGTGGTCAATTTGCTCAGGAATACCATGGTCAATTTGCTCAGGAATCAACTGATCATTTTCACAGGATTGAGATGGTCAATTTTGAAGGATTCTACACTTGAGAAGAATTATCTTTTTTCTCCTGTGTACAGGCAGTTACTGAAGCCAACATTAAAAAGATACTGCATACTATTGTTTTCATGCTTCGGGATATTATCATCATTTCATTCAATATTAGAGAGAATTGAAGAATAAGACAATCCCGATTATCAGCTATATTTTATGAGAATAGTTTCTTTTCAATTGAACAGGTTCAAAAATGAGATATTTAACGTGAACTCGATCGTAATTCATTTGTAAATCAACTAATTATACTCAATAAATTATGAAATGATTACAAAATTAAAACTTTGCGAACCCTGCTAAGTGAAACGCCTTTGCGAACTTAAAAATAATACAGTGTTAAAGGAAAAAAGAATCTTTGCGGGCCTTGCGTTTAAAAAAGCATATCGAGCTCACGTTATTTAGTAAAGAAGTAATTTTCCATACTAATTTGAAATTAATGATTAAATAAAATAGTTCCCGAAATTTAAAAGAACCATTAAGTCAAAAAAATAGCTCTCTTTTATTTTTCATTCTTCAACTGTAATGCACGCTGTAAAAAAGACTGATTAGCCAGCTTTTCTTCTGCTTCATCAATGGCTTTGAGCAAATGATTCTCATTATCGGCAATTTCACCCAGTACTCTTGTAATAAGCTCCCATACCGGTTTCATTTTCTCTATCAGCTCAATGCCTTTGGGAGCAAGCATAATTAAACGCTTCCGTTCATCCTGTTTGTCTTTCTTCGAAACAATCATTTTCTGCTTTTCAAGTTCTTTCAGTAAACTGATTGTCGAAGGATGGGTGTACCCTATTTCATTCGCAATTTCTACAACACTGAGTACTTCTCTATGATGTAAAGTAAAAATAACGGGAAACCATTTGGGTTCAAAATCAATATCAAATGCTTTATAGATGAATGCTCCATCTTTCCGCAGCTGTTCGCTCAGTCTTTGTAATCTTGTTGATATAGCCAGAATACCTGATTCGTTGATAACATTCATGAGATCTCTTTTAGATTAAGCATATAAAAAACATTATCGGCACTCATCAGAGGGAACCTGGAAGGAAGCTTTTCCTTATCTATTTTTTGGAATTGATTCCGCTCATAAAAACGAATAGCGGCTCCTAATACTGAAATGGTCCCTAACATAATTTCATCAATACCATTTTCTCTGCAATAAGAAATTAAAATCTCCAGTAAAATCTGCGCAATTTGAAACTCTTTTCCTCTGAATTCTTTTTTGACAAACATTTTCCGGATAGCAGCACTCCTCTCATCAAATTTAACTAATGCTATCGTTCCAACCAGTTCATTATCGATGAATGCTCCCCAGAAGTTTCCACCTCCTTCTATATAAAAACTTTCGATTTGTAACAGATCCGGCTGGTCTTCAATTGTAATAGGAATATTAAATTCTTTCTGCTGAATATTCAGAACCAAATCGATGACTTGTTCTGAGTATGAATTGTCTAAAGGTTTAATCTCTAATTTCATGATCTTTTCATTTAATGTACAAAACTACGTAGTTAACTACATATGTCCAAATAAAATATTTCTTTTTTCACTTTAATAGGAGTTTGAAACACTAAAAAATAAGATGGAGTTTATGCAAACACGGTTTTATTTATAGCCACGAATGCACGAATAAAATGCTTATCATCATATCTTAAGGAAGCGTAATTAATAATTATTAAAGAAAAAAATTCGTGCATTCGTGGCAAAAAAAGAAATGCCCCAAATGCACGAATTTAAAATACTTAATAAGTGGTGATAGAAACGGAAACCTTAAAAAGTATTTGATTATAATTCCTTACTTATTTTTCTGTCCCAGGTAAGCAGAATCACTAAAAAGATAACAAAACAAACGAGTGTTACAATATTGGTTTTAATCAGCAAAGCATGTATGGTAGCCGGGACAATAAATGCTTTTGTTTTAGAAACTGAAAATGTGAGTATCAAAGAAAAGACTACACAGAAGATAATAAATACACCAAAACCACCATACTGTTCAAAATCCTTAAAGATCAACAAATGCCAAAATGCCCAGAAAAAGCCGGAGATTACAGATTTTATAATGAGATTTATTTTTCCTAGGCTTTCTACTAAGTACCCTCTCCATGTATATTCTTCCATCATATCATAAACCAATGTCACCAGACAGAAAATAAGCGCCCAAAGATGTTCATTAAATCCATAGTCGTTTTCAATTCCATAAATGGTATAGCCTAAAAGTAATATCACCGGAAACAGAATACTTTTGAATGTATTATTACCGAAAACAGAAAACTCCTGTTTTACTTTGCTATACTTATAAAATAGAAATGAAACAATCAGAATGGCAATTGCATGATTAAAGTTCCAGGAAAACTTCAGATCTGTAAATTGCTTTATAATTATATTTAAAATATTGGGAACCTTCCTCGAAAAATACGTCGCAACCATAATAACCCCATAGAACAATACAATCTTTTTCCAGTTTATTTTCTTTATTTCATTCACTAAATTCATTTGCGACATATTGGTTTTGCTATTATAAAGGTCTGGATTAAAATCTTGGGATTTTAGTCTCAAAAATTAATATTGAAAAATATGTAATTGCCTTAATACCTCCAAATAAATTTTATTTTATTTCAATAAAAAAACGCATGCTGTTCACATGCGTTTTCTAATATTATGTTGATATCTTTTCTTATTTCCAGCCTCCTCCGAGTGCCTGGTATAAGTCAACGCCAGCTTTCATTTTGTTGTATTCTGCATTGGAGATATTCAATTCAGCATTTAATGAATTCACACTCGCATTCAATACTTCAAGATAGTTGGCCAGACCGTAGTTAACCAATTCCTGGGAAAAATCTACCGATTTTTTGTAGGCATCAAGCTCTTTCTTTTTCAAATCGATAAAAGAATCCTGAATAGAAAAAACCCTGATCGCATCCGAAACTTCTTTTCCGGCTGTAAGCACCGTTTTTCTGAAGTTTAAATAAGCCGTCTCCTGATTAGCAAGACTAACATCATAGTTCGTTTTAATCTGTCTTCTGTTTAAAATAGGTTGTGCTAAACCACCTACCACAGTTGCAAACAATGAATTAACGCTAAATAAGTGATCAATATCTACAGACTGAACCCCACCACTTCCGGTTAATTTCAATGTAGGATAAAACTGTGCTTTAGCTGATCTTGTCAATTCAAAAGCGTTCATCAGACCATACTCAGCTTGCATAACGTCAGGACGATTGGCTAACAATTGAGCAGGATAACCAAGTTTTATATCCTTTGGAAGATGCTGGTCTTCTAATGTCGATCTTTCAATCGTATGCGAAGGCTCTCCCATCAATAAACTCATGGTATTTTCCAACGACTGGATTTGAGTATCAATGTCAATCAATAAAGATTTTGCATTGAAAACAAGGGCTTCACTTTGTTGAACTGCTACTTCCGTCACGGTTCCGGATTCTTTTAATGCTCTTGTAGTTTCCAGGTTCTTTTCACGGACATCAATAGTTTCCTGGATGATTTTCTTTTGTGAATCAAAAGTCAGCAACTGATAATAAGCTGAAGCTACGGAAGCCACAAGACTACTTTTTACAGCCTTGTGCGCTGCTACAGTTCCTAAATAAGTAGCCAGTTGTGCTTTTTCCTGTGCTTTTAGCTTACCCCAGATATCAGCTTCCCAACCGATACTCGCTGTAATATCAAATTGATTGATATACCGTCTTTGCCCAAAAATCTGACCAAACTGGGTGTTGATAGACTGAGTCTGGAACGTATAATTAGGTCCAATCGAGACCGTAGGTTCATAAGCCGCTTTACTTTGTTTCAAATAAGCTTCTGCAGATACAATACTTTGCAATGCAATTCTGATATCTAAATTGTTTTCTAAAGCTTTTGAAATATGTCCCTGCAGGATCGGATCTGTGAAAATATCTTTCCACGAGATATTGGCGATGTTTGCACTGTCAGAAGGAAGCATATCCGTACGAAAAAGCTTTTCGTCAACAACATTTTTCGGTCTTTCATATTCTTTTCTTGCCATACAAGATGAAATGGCAGCCAGTATGAAAACTGAAAAAGTTATTCCTTTTATGATGTTTAATAAACTTTTCATTTTAAAAAATTGGAAGTTAGAAATTAGAGGTTAGAAGCCAGATGCCAGGTTTTAGACCAACAGCTAATGTCCAGCCTCTAACTTCTCTAATTTTATTTTTATTCAGCTAAATTGATGTCTTCTTTTTTAAGAGGTTTGATTTTCTCCTGCAGTGTTTCAAAAATCACATACAATACAGGGATTACAAAAAGTCCTAATATGGTTCCTATCAATAACCCTATAGCTGCTCCTGTTGCAATGGATCTGTTACCTACTGCTCCAATTCCGCTTGCTAAAACCAATGGCAATAATCCGAAGATGAAAGCAAATGAGGTCATCAGGATCGGTCTTAACCTTGCTTTTGCAGCATTGATCGCCGACATGACAATAGTTTCCCCATGATGCCTTCTCTGGACGGCAAATTCTACAATCAGAATGGCATTTTTTGCCAAAAGGCCGACGAGCATGATCAGGGCAATCTGGAAATAAATATTATTTTCCAATCCCATAATCTTTTGTCCGAAGTAGGCTCCCATCACCCCTAAAGGAAGTGAGATGACAACAATTAAAGGAAGAATATAACTTTCATACTGAGCAGAAAGGATGAAGTAGACAAAGATCAAACTCAATCCGAAGATCAAGACCGTTTGAGATCCTGAATTCAATTCCTCTCGTGTTAATCCGGTAAACTCAACATCATAATTCTGATTTAGCGTTTCCTCTGCTACCTGCTGTACCGCAGTAATCGCATCTCCGGAACTGTATCCTTCAGAATTTCCTCCTGTAATTTTCACTGATGTAAATAGGTTATAACGGCTTACCGATTGTGGTCCGTATGCCTTTTCAAGGCTTACAAATTGTGAAATAGGTGACATCACTCCCGAACCGGTCTTCACATAAAGCTCGTTCAGATTATCAATACTTTTTCTGGCATCCGGCAGAGCCTGAACCATTACTCTGAACTGCTTCCCGTATTTCGTAAAGTCAGCGGTATAAATTCCTCCAATATAACCTTGCATAGTGCTCAGGATATCACTTACTGAAACTCCAAGCTGCTTAGCCAATGGAACATTAATACTCATTTGGTATTGAGGATACTTCGTATTGAATGAAGTTTGAGCAAATTGAATTTCAGGTCTCTGCATCAATTTACCGATGAACTCATTGGTTTTATCATCCAAAGCAGCATACTCTCCTCCCGATTTATCCAATAGAACCATCTCAAATCCGGCACTGTTACCAAAACCAGGTACACTTGGCGGCTGGAAGAACACAATCTTGGCATCCGGTACTTTTCCGGAAATACCGAATAATTGCTTGGTAATATCTTCAGAGGTTAAATTATCTTTTTTCCGTTCATCAAAAGGTTTTAATTTGATAAAGGCAAGACCGTTATTACTTCCGTTTCCTGATAAGAATCCTCTTCCGGTAGATATGGTTACATTTTGTACGCCCGGAATTTTCATAGCATTAGCCTGAAGGGTTTTCAAAGCATTATATGTTCTTTCCATAGAAGCTCCAGGAGGAAGCTGTACATCGGTAAAGATAATACCACGGTCTTCAGTCGGTACAAAACCTTTTTTCATTGTGCTGCTCGCCCAGAATAAAATTCCTCCGGTAATCACAAAAATGATCAAAGTAACCCATTTATGTCTTAATAAGAAAACGAATCCTCTTCCATAACGTTCCGTTGTTGTTCTGAAAGCAATATTAAACTTATAGAAAAACTTCTGAAGAAAGTTCAGGTTCTTATATTCTTTATGATGTTCAGAATGAGGTTTAAGGAATAGTGAACATAAAACCGGACTTAACGTTAATGCATTCACCGCCGAGATAATGATCGCTACAATAAGCGTGATCCCAAACTGCTGGTAAAATACACCGGTTGGCCCTGTAATAAATGTCACCGGAATAAATACCGACGCCATTACCAAAGTAATTGAAATAATTGCTCCCGTAATCTCATCCATTGCCTCTACCGTTGCTTTTTTAGCATCGGAAATACCATGCTCCATCTTGGCATGAACAGCCTCGACGACGACAATCGCATCATCCACCACAATACCAATAGCCAGTACTAATGCAAATAACGTTAAAAGGTTGAGTGAGTACCCAAACAGATTCAGGAAGAAAAACGCCCCTACAATAGATACCGGAACTGCAATAGCCGGAATCAAAGTAGATCTGAAATCCTGTAAGAAAATATATACTACAATAAATACGAGAATAAAAGCTTCGATCAAAGTACTAACTACTTTTTCAATAGAAGCTTCAAGGAATTCATTCGTATCAAAGTTAAATGTATACTTCACTCCCTGAGGGAAGCTTCCTTCTGCCGATTTCAGATAAGTTTTAATATTTTTAATAATCTCCTGAGCATTGGAACCCGGTGTCTGGAAGATCCCCATACTGATGGAAGGATTGTTTCCGTTCTCCCCGATTCCTGTGTATGACTGACCAGCCAGTTCTACTTTAGCTACATCTTTCAACATTAAATTCTGTCCGTCAGAAAGAGACTTAATGATGATATTGTCATACTGAGATTTATCGTTGAATTTTCCTACATATTTAATAATATATTCAAAAGAACTACCACTATTCTGTCCGATAGATCCTGCCGCAGCTTCTCTACTCTGTTCATTAATAGCATTGGTAACATCGTTAGGAGTAACCCCGTAAGACGCCATTTTAGCCGGATCCAGCCAGATTCTCATCGAATAGTTTTTACCCCCGAAAACGTTAGCATCCCCAACACCATTAATCCTTTTAAGATTAGGAATAATGTTGATGTTCAGGAAGTTTTGAAGATAAACATCATCAAGGTCCTTATTTTCAGAATAAAAAGACATGTACATCAAGGCACTTGTCTGCTGTTTCTGAGTAACAACCCCCGAACGGGTTACTTCACTGGGAAGTAACGGTGTAGCTCTTGTCACACGGTTCTGTACGTTCACCGCAGCAATATCCGGATCAATACCTTGTTTAAAAAATACCTGAATATTGGCAGAACCATCATTTCCGGTTGTAGAAGTAATATAATCCATTCCTTCCACCCCATTGATCTGCTCTTCCAATGGAACTACTACACTTTTCATCACCGTCTCAGCATTTGCTCCGGTATAATTGGCCGTCACACTTACCGTAGGTGGGGCAATATCCGGATACTGGGTAACAGGTAATGAAATAAGTCCTAAAACACCGAGAATAACTATTAATATAGATATTACGGTAGATAAAACCGGTCTGTTAATAAAATTCTTTATCATTAGAATTGCGGTTTTATAGATTGAACGAGACTATCCATCTTTATAGGTTTAGGTTTCACAGGAGTTCCTGATTTTAACCCTCCGATTCCTGCTGCAACAATGGTCTCACCTTTAGTTACCCCTGATTTTAACAGAGCCATATTATCAATTCTTTCAATCACCTTCACTACAACATTTTTCGCAGTATCTTTTTCTACTTTATATACGTAAACAATTCCCTGCTGTTCGTAAGTGGCACTTTCAGGAACTACCAAAACATTATCATAAGCTTTTGGCAATCTGATCGTACCGCTATTTCCGTTACTTAATAATTTGTGGGCATTTGAGAAGGCTACTCTGAACTGAATCGTTCCTGTTGTCGGGTCTATCTGTCCGGTAATCGCTTCTACTCTTCCTTTCTCAGGATATAAACTCCCGTTAGCCAGCTGTAGCTCAACCATTGGAAGATTCTTAATCTTTTCCGGCATGGTTGCTCCTTCCGATTTTTCAAGGAAATCAAAATATTCTTTTTCATTCATTGAAAAATAAGCGAAAACTGATGATGTATCGGAAATAGTTGTTAATGGTACCTGATCTGTTGGTCCCACTAAACTTCCGACCTTTAAAGGAAGTTTTCCGATAACTCCGGAAATCGGAGCACGAATAATAGAATACTCAATATTGGCTTCAACACCTTTATAATTAGCTGTTGCTTGTCTTTTAGCAGCGATTGCCTGCTGCAACTGTGCCTGTGCCTGAGCCAGATTAGCATGTGCAGTCTGAAGCTGAATATTACTGATGATATTTTTTGCGACCAAAGGCTTTAACTTGTTCACTTCTACCTGTGCAGCATTTACTGCAGCCTGTGCAGCAGCAATAGTAGATTCAGCGGCGCCAATTCCGGCTTTTGCCGCAGCAGCATTTTCAGTAAGTATATTAGTCTCCAAACGGAACAACGGTTGTCCTTTGGTAACGTATTGCCCTTCATCCACTAAAAGCTGGGTAATATATCCCTGAATTTTTGCTCGTACATCATTATTCACACGACCTTGTATGCTGGCAGGAAATGTTTGGTATCCTACAATATTTTTCTCTTCTACCTTGATTACAGGATAAGGTTTTGCACCATCCTGTTTCGGAGCATCTTTCTTGCAGGCTGTCAGTGACAGAGCTGCTACAGAAAGTATGATTAGTTTATTTGTCATTTTATAGTTTATTAAGAGATTCCTGAATATTTGAAATATTTTTGTTTAATAGCGCCTTATAAATCTTAATTTTCTCGTTGTAGTCTTCATCTTGTACCTTTCTAAAATTGTTTAAATCGTCTAGGAGTTTTAATTCATCTTGCATTTTCTGAACTATCTGTTCAAATCGTATCTTCATAAATTCGTCATTGATAAAGAAATACCGCTTTCGTTCATCCATTTTGTTATGATCAATGATCAGTTGGGAATTTAATAACAATGAAATGCTGGTGGAAACAGAACTTTTACTGGCTGAAAGTACTTCGACAAATTCATCAAAGGTAATCCCCTCTTTTTCGAAATCGAAAAGAAGATAGGCATAGATCTTTGAAGCTAGTGGAGGTAAGTTCAAGATGGTCCCGTAAAATCTTACCGCATCTTGGAAAATTTTTTCATCAATCTCAATACTTTGATGCATAATTTTAATTTGAAGCAAAAGTAGAAATTAGTTCAGAACTAAACGAACGAAAACCAATAGAGTTTATAAATATATGGCGTTTTAAAAATTCAATGAAAACTGATTTAACTTTTTACTCAAATTATAATCTTCTCAAATGCTTTTCTTACACCGCCTGCTAAAACAACTTCACCACAATAAGAATATCCTTGTTTTTCAAGAATTTTTAACATCGCAATATTATCGTAGTTAGTGTCCACTTTTATACTTTGAACACCATTGGTTTTTGTAAAATCTTCAATATGATCAAACAGTTTTTTCACCAACCCCTGTCCTGCAAATTTTTCAAATACGGCCACTCTATGGATCACCAGGAATTCCCCATCACTAAGCCATTCCCCTTCAATAGTACTATAAGCAGGCTCATCATTAAATATTAAAGCGGCATAGATGGCAACTTCACCATCTACCGTAAGCACATAACCAAAACCTTTCGCAATATCGCTTTCTACTGTATCTTGATTAGGGTATCCGTCCTGCCATTGACTGCTCCCATCTTTTCTTCTTCTTTCAATGGCTTGTTGTAAGATTTCCCAGATGATATTCTTGTCTTCTATTTCTGCTTTCCTGAGTTTAATTTCCTGAGTCATAGTATTGAATTATTGAAAAAATTAAAAGATTGAAAATTATGAATATTTTCAATCTTTATGGTTTATTTTATATTAAAAATAAATTAAAAAACCGAAAACTAATTGAAATTAATTTTCGGTTCGAAGTAGTAAAATTTAAAATTATGAAATTGTTTTATTGGTTGGCATTCTGTTGAATATAAGTATCAATAACTTCGAATGCTTTTTTTTCGTCTTCCAAATTTACCATAACCTTCAGAGATGTGGCCGTTGGCGTCGTCGTAAAGGTTAAGTAATTATTTTCAACACAATTGGTAATTTGGGCATCGTCTAATTTAGATTTGATCAATTGAATTTCTGAAGGATTATCACTTTCAAAAACTGATACTCGCGTATTTCTTTCCATATTCTATCCTTTTTGAATCCTAAATGTACAATGTTTTTTCCAAAATTACAAATCTGCCGTTTTAAATTTTGTTAATATTATTTTCTATTTTATCTAAAGCCAGTTGAATTTCTTCCCTGGAAACATTCAAATGAGGTCTAAAACGAAGCGACTGATCGCCACAACCTAAAATAATTAATCCATCTTTAAAAAGTTCATCTCTCAAATGATCTCTTTGTTCTCCTGACGGTAAATCTATCGCACACATTAATCCTTTTCCTCTTGCATTGGAAATTTTTTCAGGATATTTCTGAGCCAGACCTTGTAAGCCTTCTAATAGATATTCTCCTACCAATCTTGCATTTTCAACCAAGTTTTCTTTTTCAATGACTTCCATCACCAATTGGAAACGAAGCATATCAATAAAGTTTCCTCCGAAAGTGGAATTGATTCTTGAACTTTCTCTAAAAACATTATTAGCAATCTGATCAAATTTTTCTTTGTTAGCCAAAACGCCACATACCTGAGCTTTCTTACCAAAAGAGATAATATCAGGTTTTGCAGTAAAATGTTGGAAAGCCCACATTTCACCAGTGATCCCGATTCCTGTCTGTACTTCGTCAAAAATCAATAAGATGTCATTGTCATCACAAATCTTTCTCAATTCAACAAAAAACTCATCTCTGAAATGGTTGTCCCCTCCTTCAGCCTGAATAGGTTCTATAATAATGCATGCAACTTTATCCGGATTAGAAAGTATCGCCTCTCCGATATGAACTAATGCTAATCTTTCATTTTTAATGGTCTCTTCCAAATTCTCCTCAGTAATTGGGAAGATCAGTTTCGGATTAAGGATTCTCGGCCATTCAAACATTGGGAAATATTGATATTTTCTAGGATCAGAAGTATTCGTTAAACTTAAAGTATAACCGCTTCTTCCATGGAATGCTTGTCTGAAATGGATACAAATCCCGGCCTCAGTCTGAAGACCTTTTTCAAAATTCTTACGCGTTTTCCAGTCAAAACATGCCTTCATAGCATTTTCAACTCCTAATGTTCCACCTTCAATAAAAAAGGCATATTGAAGCTCTTCAGGAATAACCACTCTTTCAAAAACTTCAAGAAAATGAGCGTATTCCTCAGAATAGACATCAGCTAAAGTAGGCTTATTTACAGCCATTTTCCCTAACCAGTCTGACTTTGCTACAACATAAGGATGGTTGTATCCGATAGATCCGGATCCGAACATCGAAAACATATCTAAAAATTCTCTATCAGTAAGTTTATCATATAACCATGATCCGTGTGATTTCTCAATATCCATTACAAAATCAAAACCGTCTGCCAGTACATGTTTCCCTACTGTTTCTTTTACTTTGTTTGCTTTTATATCAATTGTTTGTTCCATAATATTTTTGATGTGATTTAAAAATTGAATGATTAAAAGTTTAAACATTCATGGGTATTAATTTTTAAATTTCTAAATCGTTAAATGATTTAAATGTTTTTTGTTAAATGTCAAACTTAATTCCTTGTGCTAAAGGTAAGCTTGTGGTATAGTTAATGGTGTTGGTTTGTCTTCTCATATAATATTTCCATGCATCTGAACCGGATTCTCTTCCACCTCCAGTTTCTTTTTCACCACCAAAAGCACCTCCGATTTCAGCACCTGAAGTTCCGATATTGACATTGGCAATTCCACAGTCTGATCCTGCATGAGAAAGGAATAATTCAGCTTCTCTTAAATTCTGGGTCATAATCGCAGAAGATAATCCCTGAGGAACATCATTCTGAATAGCAATTGCTTCATCCAGAGTTTTATATTTGATAAGATATAAAATAGGGGCAAAAGTTTCGTGTTGAACAATTTCATACGAGTTTTTAACTTCAGCAATACATGGTTTTACATAGCATCCTGATTCGTAATCTTTACCACTTAAAACACCACCTTCTACAATGAACTTACCTCCTTCTTTTTTACATTTTTTGATAGATTCTTCATATTGGTTTACAGCATGAACATCAATTAGCGGTCCTACATGATTGGTTTCATCTAATGGATTTCCAATTTTCAATTGTCCATATGCTTTTACCAATCTGTTCTTCACTTCATCATAAACACTTTCGTGAATGATCAACCTTCTTGTAGAAGTACATCTTTGACCTGCAGTTCCTACAGCTCCAAAAACAGCTCCGATAATCGACATATTGATATCCGCATCCTGAGAAATAATGATGGCATTGTTTCCTCCTAATTCAAGAATAGACTTCCCAAATCTTCCTGCAACAGTAGTAGAAACCATTCTTCCTACTCTGGTAGAACCAGTGAAAGAAATAAGTGAAACACGTTTATCTTCTACTAATTTTTGTCCGATTTCATGTTCAGCAACCATTACACTTGAAATTCCTTCAGAAAGATTATTTTCTTTAAGAACTTCAGCCATAATATTCTGACATGCAATAGCACAGAAAGGTGTTTTCTCAGAAGGTTTCCAAATGGTAACATTTCCGCAAATCCATGATAAAGCTGTATTCCATGCCCAAACTGCAACAGGGAAATTGAATGCTGTGATAATTCCTACAATTCCCAACGGGTGATACTGTTCGTACATTCTGTGACCCGGTCTTTCAGAATGCATCGTGAACCCGTGAAGCTGTCTTGATAAACCAACAGCAAAGTCACAGATATCAATCATCTCCTGAACTTCTCCTAAACCTTCCTGTAAAGATTTACCCATTTCATAAGAAACAAGCTTTCCAAGGTCATCTTTATATTCTCTTAATTTCAGACCCAATTGTCTTACAACTTCCCCTCTTTTTGGTGCCGGGATTAACCTGAATTCCTGAAACGCTTTTTGAGCCGATTGTATTACCTTCTCATAATCACTTTCACTAGAAGTTTTTACTTTACCAATTAATCTCCCATCTACCGGAGAATAACTTTCTATGGTTTTTCCTGATGCAAAGTATTTTCCACCTACTGAGGTTCCTTTGTTATCATCTTTAATTCCTAGATTTTTAAGTGATTTTTCGATTCCGAAATCTTTGACTTTTTTAGACATAAAATATTCCTTTTCGTTTCCTCTAAAGATAAAAATATTATGCGAAACGCAAAATTTTAATTTTCACCAGGTTTTTTATTTGGACTAATTATAAACATGTTTATCTTTGTAAGAACAATATTTTTAATTTCAGAAATGGAAAATAATAAACCAACAAACGAACCTGCAAAAGAACAGACTTCAAAATGGAAACAGTGGGTGAAGCGTTTTGGGATCGGAGGAATTATATTCTTTACGGTGAAAGGAATTATCACTTCCACTCTTATTTATTTCCTCGGAAAGAACTTCTGGACCATTATCAGCAATTATTTTGCAACCCTTTTTGACTAATCGATAAGATCACACATATAAAAAAAGCAGAGAAAATTTCTCTGCTTTTTTTGATACAATACTCTATTTCCGTTTCGCTGTAATTTAAAATCAAAAAACTACTGTTACTATTACAATCTCACAATTTCACAGTTTTACGATTTTACAATTACGCAGTTTTCATTCTTTCTTTTTTCTTCCTGACTCCACAAGGCTTTGATGAAGCAAATACTCAATTTGCCCATTTACACTCCTGAACTCATCATTAGCCCATTTTTCAAGAAGTTTGTAAGTGGATTCTTCGATCCTGATCACAAAAGATTTCTTACCTTTTTGTGTGTTTCCGGAAGAAGTTTGAGATTTTTCAGATTTCATGTTCTATGTTTAAAATTTTCAAATGCGACACTACTGGATTTCCAGCATGTCCATTGCTGAATTGACAGGAAAACTAATTACCCTGATTTCGGGCAAGATGTTCGATGTTACAAATAATGTTCAATCGGGTAACACCCTTATCTTAGGTAGATTAATTATATAAGGTTCCTGCATTTAAAACCGGGGTTACCGCTTTTTCGCCGCAAAGCACAACCATCAGGTTACTTACCATTGCTGCTTTCCTTTCATCATCCAGCTCCACAATATTTTCGGCAGAAAGCTTTTTTAATGCCAGATCTACCATACCCACAGCACCTTCTACAATTTTAGTTCTTGCTGCAACAATAGCTGTAGCCTGTTGTCTCTGAAGCATAGCTCCCGCAATTTCAGATGCGTAGGCCAGATGTGAAATTCTGGCCTCCTGGATGATAATACCAGCCTTTGAAAGACGGTCTGTAAGTTCCTGTTCCAATATGGAGTTGATCTTCTCTCCACCTTCCCTTAAAGTGATAGGAGCATGATCATCTTCCAGATTATCATAAGGAAAGCTCATTGCTAAATGACGTACTGCTGCCTCACTTTGCATCTTCACAAAATCAGAATACCGCTCAACGTCAAAAGCAGCTCTATAGGTGTCTCCTACTTTCCATACAATAACTACTGCAATTTCAATAGGATTTCCCATTTTATCATTTACCTTCAAAGTCTGCCCCTGTAAATTTTCAGAACGGAGCGAGATCTTCTGTGATGAATACAATGGATTAATAAAAAATAATCCGTTGTCTTTTACAGTTCCTACATATTTTCCAAAGAAGTTCAGGACTCTCGAATGGTTAGGCTGAATAATCATTAAGCCTTTCAAGAAAAAGCAGGAAACAAGGAAGCAAAGCATTGCTAAAACAACATAAGTAACACTCTGGTCCACTCCACTTACAAAGAAGTAAATGGCAGCTACAAACAAGATGAGACAAATCACTAATGCCAAATAGCCTGACATAGGTTTTAAGATTTTTTCCATATAGATATAATTTTAGAAATGATATTATTTTGATATCATAAAGATATAAATAAATTCCAATTTAAAATTATAGTTGAATCTTTTTTTAATGTGAATTCAGATTTAGAAATGACTGAGTGATAGTTTCAGAACATAGTGAAGTGAAGTAAAAGGATTAAATGTAAGCTTCATAAGCGAAGCAAGTCTTTGCTAGCTCTCAATATGAAGCATCTTTATTCTTCTTTGCGTTGAAAAATACTTTGAAAATGGTTAATCACAAAGACGCAAAGCATTTTAAAAGTAATATGTTTTTAAGGCGCAAAGGCGTTTCACTTAGCAAGGACTGAAGCTTTTATGGTCTATCATCAAGAGATTTCTCCTATCGTAAATGACAAACCTTCGTTAAACCTACAGTTTTACAAATCAACGATTTTTCGATTTTACATTATGAAGAGATTTCTCCTGCTGTCCTTTAGATTTGTAAATAGTTAAATTTATAGAATTAAAGAAGAGAAAAGTGTTTAAGTAAACTAACCCTGTCTTAGAGTAAAACTCATATTTCGATTAAGACTTAAACACTTTCTTATCACAATCTCAGATAGAAATTCGGGCTAATGACCCATTATCAAGGAGTTGAGTTAATGATAAGATCTCTTCTTATTAATATGCAAAAACAAATTTATGAAAAATGTAATTATTGGCATTGATGTGAGCAAGCTTACTCTCGATATTAGTGTACTTATTGATTCTACCTTTCAGTTTTTTACGATAGAAAACACGGTAAAAGCATTAAAAAAGTTTTTTAAAGAATTTAAAGAACACCAAGTGATGATAGCTATGGAGAATACTGGCCGTTATAATTATCACCTTTATGAAGTTTTACCCCTTTTTGAATTTAAGGTTTATGTTATTAATCCACTTCATATAAAGAGAAGTATAGGCCTGGTAAGAGGTAAGAATGACAAAATAGACAGTAAAAGAATCGCTTTATTCTTAGAAAAACACCATATTGATCTACGTATCTGGAGTCCTTGCAGTAAAACACTACAAAAAATCAAACTCTTAAATACTGAGAGAAGACTCCGTGTTAAAATAAGAGCAGCTTTACTCACCCAGTTAGCAGACCAGTCGCTTCTAAAAGGAATGCAGGATAAAGACCTTTTAAAACTCAATAAGGACTTCATTGCCTTATTAGACAAACAGATTTCATTCATTGAAGATAAAATCCTCTATCTTATTGAAAATGACGAAGTCTTGAAAGATCAATATCATCGAATTCAAACGATACCAGGTGTAGGCAAAGTTTTGGCTGCTAACATGCTTATTAAAACCAACGGCTTTACCGAGATACAATCTGCCAGAGAAATGTCCTGCTATGCTGGTGTAGCGCCATTTGAGTATCAATCTGGTACTTCATTGAAGTACAAATCAAAAGTATCCCCCCTGGCAGATAAGGAATTAAAAAAAATTCTTCATCTCGCTGCAATGAGCGCTATTCGGTTTAAAAATGATTTGGCTGTCTACTATCTAAGAAAAGTGTCAGAAGGTAAAAATAAAATGTCTGTTTTAAATGCGGTACGAAACAAAATTATACACCGAATTTATTCGTTAATTAAAAACAAAACTTTTTATCAAAATCAATTGGAAATGTCATAGAAATCGAAATGACAAAGCTAAAATGTAATATTTGTCATTCAGAATGAAGCGGAGCGGAATTAAGAATCTCAACTTAGCAAAAAAGAAGAGAAGTAGTTCTCTTACTCACAGGATTGTCATTGACTACACCTAAAATCTTACCTACCCCAATTATACTAAAAATCCCGGAAAATGATTTTCCGGGATTCTAGTTATTATATAATAAATTGTTTTATTTCTTATTCAGAGCTTTGAATTTAAAGTAAGAAGCAGCAGATAGTATAACCATTACAGATAATCCTATATACACCCATGCCGGAACCGGAACCGGATCTCCTGCCGCATAAGAGTGAAGTCCTGTCAGGTAATAATTAACTCCAAAATAAGTCATTACCATAGAACAGAATGCAAACATCGTTGCTACATGGAATGCCCATTTGCTTCTAAGTCCCGGAACTAATCTCATGTGTAGTACGAATGCATACACCATAATAGATATAAAAGCCCAGGTTTCTTTTGGATCCCAGCTCCAGTATCTACCCCATGATTCATTCGCCCAGATTCCTCCTAAGAAGTTTCCTACTGTTAATGCAAACAAACCGATAGTAAGAGACATTTCCGATACAATCACCAACTCTTTTAATGTTGTATCATGATGAATTTTATAAGTCTTTTTACTTGAAATAATAAAGAACACCAATGAGATTACCGCAATGATCATAGATAGGGCAAAGAATCCATAACTTGACGTAATGATGGCAACGTGAACAATCAGCCAGTAAGATTTCAATACCGGTACCAATGGCGTAATCTGCGGATCAAGTGCAGAACCTCCGTGTGCAAACCCCATCATAATTACAGCAACCATAAATCCGGCTGCAGGAATTAATGCATTGGCATTTCTATATAATAGTAATCCTGCAGAAATACCCACCCATGAAATAAAGATAATAGCTTCATATCCGTTACTCCACGGCGCATGACCTGAAATATACCATCTTGCTACCAATCCTAAGAAGTGGGCAAAATAACCTACTAACCCTACAGCAATGATAATCTTAATTACTTTGCTTAGTGTTTTATTAGGTTTAAATAATTCAACAAACCCAAGGATTAGTAAAAGTCCTCCAATCAGCGTATAGAAAATTAACAGTTTAAAGTTAATATTTACTTTGTTCATGAATATTTCCAGATCAACTTTAGATTTAGCAGGAACAACGCTTTTGCCCCATTTTTGTTGATAATCTGAAAGCTTTATCAGTTCAGCATCTGCTTTACTCCAGTCTCCGGATTTTTGAGCAGCCAAAGCTTCTGCAAAATAAGGTCCCATCACTTGTTGAGACTCCATATCCGGTTCGAATTTCTGGTCTAACCATGAATGCCACGTATGGTTAGGATCGTTTTTCACCGGTACAATTCTCATAAACTGACCGCTAAAAAACTCATTGAAGATCTGAACTCTTTCGTTTACAGAAATTACTTCTTTGTCGTAGTTGGTTTGCTCAGATGGTTTCTTACGGAATGCAGTATTATAATCATTTTCCAGAATATATGTAAGGTTTCCGTTGGCATCTGCCGGGAATAAGTTCATTAAAGAAGTATATCCTTCATCATCAGCTTTTGTCTTATTCTTCAACTCATCACCTCCTTTAGACCCTACTTTAATGATAGGAACCATTGTCCAGCTTGGTGTATCTGTATTAATTGATAAGAACCACTGATTTGCCGTTAGAGACTTTCCATCAGTTCCTCTAAACTCATCTTTTTTATATAATTTTCTTAAAACATCAAGAGCTTCTGTATTAATAGGAACAATTCTTCCTTCGAAGTTCTGAACCAAAAGATATCCGAATTTATCTGCGTGTTCTTTGCTTATTTTATTTCTTGCAATGATTTCATCAGCAGACATCGTTCTCATTTTAGATAATGGAGCAGCTAAAGAATTTTGCTGTGAGCCTGAACCTGTTTGTTGCTGAGACATATCAGGAGCTTGCGCATGATTATGCTCTTCTCCTTGTACATGTACATGTTCTCTACTTCCGTCAGTAGTTCCGTGGTTCTCAATTTTCTGTGCATTGAATCCGAAACTCAACAGTAATAAAAGTACGGTTACTGCTCTTTTTTTATTAACGTCAGTTAGCATTTTATTTAATTTCCAGAAGTGTGTTCCTTTCCAGAAGAAAATTAAAAACATTCCTACAAACAAGAAAGTATACCCGATGTAAGAAATTAAAGTTCCCCAATAATCATGGTTTACAGATAATACGGTTCCCATTCTGTCCGGATCAAAACTAGCCTGAAAAAAGCGGTACCCGCCATGATCAAGAACGTGATTCATATAAATTTTATATGGAGTCTGTTTTCCATCTTCAATAATCTTTACGTGACTTTCATAAGCACTTGGAGATGAACTTCCCGGGTAAGTTTCCATAACGAAATCATCCAGCTTCAGTGCAAAAGGAGTATTATAAACCTTAGGACCGAAACCAACCATAATATTCAGTCCGTCCATGGTCACCTGCTTGAATGCATTAGGGTTTCCTTTTTCCACGGATAACTCAACCAATTGTTTTGTTTTAGGTCCCTGAATTTCTATTTTAAGCATGTCCGGAACAGTCTGATCTTTCTTTCTGTCGCCTTCGTATGCTAATAATCTTCCTTTTTTCAAGCCTTCCGGTACTACCAGCTTCAGATCATTAATGGTATATAAACTTCTTAATGCCAATGGCTGAAATTCATCTTTTTTGGTTGTTCCTGTAGCCTGGGTAGCCATCGTCATGTAGCTTGCATCTACAGGAGTTTTTACAAATAATTTACCTCCTTCATATTTAAATTCAACAGCGCCCTCAATAGCTCTGTTGAAGGTAACCAAAGTTCCGTTGATAGATTTGGTTTCTCCCGGTTTGATATAGATATTTTGCCTTCCGGTTTTCCCTGTGGATACCAAATGAAGATATTCTGCGCCACTAGGATCAGCAATCAGACTGTCTTTCTTTCTCTGAATAAATTCTTTAGCAAAAATCTTCACTTCTTTTCCATGAAAATCATAGGTTGCTTTGAAATCTTTATGCAACGGTGACATAAGGTAAGGCACATCCTGATAATTAAGAACATCTCCTTTTTCTTCAATCTGGATTTTAAAGAAATTTTTATCTGTTACAATTTCGTTTGAAGTCTCCCCTTCTCTGATGTGCATCGTACCTTCAAAACTGATGTATCTTGTAATCGCTCCACCGATAAAAATAAAAATAAAAGCAAGGTGAAAAATAAGAACCGGCCATTTTTCTCTTTTCCAAAGTCTGTATCTTCCGATATTTCCAATGAAATTTAAAATAAGCAGAACCATAACCAGTTCAAACCATTTGGCCTCATAAATTAACGCTTTGGCAGTAGGCGTACCATAATCATTTTCTAAAAATGTAGCATACGCCATAGAAAACGCATATACCAGCAACAACACAGCCATTGTCCTGGTTGAAATAAGAATATCTTGGATCTTCTTCATGATTTTTTTTACTTGACATGCAAAAATAAGGATGATTAAGTAAAAGCCCCATAAAAAAAGATGTTTTTTATCATTTTAGAGCCAGGAATACTTATTTTGAATAGTTCTTAATAAGCTTAAAGTATTTGAGGAAAATTCAAAACGGAAAACATTGAAAATGTGAATGAAAAATAGCTATTTAAATCATTGAAGCTATCTATTTATTAAAATGTATTTCTTTTTAATTTTAATGATTATTTCCATTATAAAATCCCGTTTGTTGTCATATCAAAATACTTCCCAAAGTCCGGTTCTTTTTCTTATACCCAGTTTTAATACAACCCTATTATAATTTTAGAAAAAATATAAAATTACTCCATCAAAGAAAAGTGACCATCCCACTTATGAGATAGCCACTTCACTTAATTAACTTAAAAATAGGTATGTCTTACCAAATAATCGACCTCGATCAATTAAATCTGAACATAATAGAATATATATAAAATTTGTGTTTTTTGATTTCAAGAGTAGGCTATTTTATGACAGCCTGATTAATTTTCATCATTTGTGTTTTTTTGAAAGTTGTCATAATAGACCTTAAGCCATCACTTTGTTAGTAATCATTTCAAAATCTTCTTGAGCAGCAGCTTTTACAACATCAAGATAAGCCACAATCTCTTCAGGTGTTTTTTCTATAAGAGATTCGATATAATTAACTGAAACAGGTTCCATTCCTGTAAACTCCAAAATCCCTGTTTTTAATTGTACTATTCCTGAATTATGAAATACTTTTTCATATGTTTCTGCATCGCCATCTCCTGTACTGATGATTCTTGCTGATTTCTCTGTGAATAATGGTTTTAATTTTCCATCAATATATTTGAATCCAACCCCTGGCAGGAAAGTACGGTCAATAAATCCTTTCATCATTGCAGGAAGTCCAAACCACCATAATGGATGAATCCAAACGATGTGAGTGCTTCTTTTAATTAATCCTATAGCATGTTCTAAATCCGGCTCCAATTGACTTACTACTCTGTAACCGTATTTTAAGTTAGGATCGAAATTCAGATCTCTTAAAGGCAGATAAGTCGCTTTGATTCCAAGTTCCTCCATTTCCTTAAGATAAGTCTGAGCTATTTCTTCATTAAAACTGATTTTGTCCGGGTGTCCGTTAATGACTAATACATTTTGTGTTTCCATTTTTTTTACTACTTTTACATTTTAGGTCATTTGACCAATGCAAATATAGGTCATTAGACCTAAACTGCCAAATAATTTTATCTTTTTTTATAATGAGCAAAAAAAATACAAAAGACTATATACTTACAGAAGCTATGCAAATATTAAAAAACGAGGGCAGCTGCGGGGTTTCCATGCGGAAAGTTGCCTGTGCGTGTGATATTTCTCTAAGTAACCTTCAGTATCATTATACCAATAAAACAATTTTATTTCAAGAGCTTACCGCTCAATTTTTTAAGCAGTGTGAAGAAAATCTTTTGAAGGAATGGGAAATATTATCATCTGATAAAAGCCTTTCAACAGAGGAATTTATAAGTAAACTACTGATCATTCTTTTAGAAGATGATGAAAATGGAATAGATTACTACTTATATAGAGAAATATGGGCATTATCTCTGAGAGATCCGGAACTTGCTGATTCAGTGAATACATTTTACAGAAGATATGTAGAGCTAATTGCTAAGTTGGTCGGGCAAGTGAAACAATCATCCCCTGAAAAAGTTGCCAGCCTTCTGGTTTCTTTTCAGGAAGGCTATTCTATCGTAAGAAACGCAATGCCATTAGACTTCAAAAAAACAATAGAAATGCTGACAAAAATTATTATTAATTTATAATCACTTCTTTAAACTATAGAAAGTAAATGATGCATTTAAAACAAAAAAAACCGGAAGACTATCTCCCGGCTTTATAAACTTTTAATCTTACTTTTATTTCCAAAAGCTCCACTTCAAACCATCAAAAACAGCGATAGTCTTACTGCTAGTATCATAACACATCATTCCCGGATAAGGATTTTTAACATTAACATCCGGGCTAGCTACCTTAGGAAGAATAAGTGCTTTATTGGTTGATTCTAACACCAAAACCCCGGGAGCACTGGATGTAGTAGCCCCCATAATCACATTATTATTGCCTGGAGATTCTGAACTAGTATTGAAACTGACATTACTAACATTTCCGGCATCACTAAGAGGTACCCAAGCAGAGCCTGTATTCATTTTATTACTTTGTCATTTTTATCCATCAAAATGGTTCCCCCGACAGCGTTACTCGGAAGTGTCTCCACTATTGGCAACAATATACCATTGGTTGTATTATATTGAAAATCAAGAATTCCATCACCATCAATAGTTTGTTTACCTATTGCTATTTGTGCCTGTATGATTCCTGCACAAAACAACCCTACTGCTATTATTATTTTTTTCATTTTTTTCATTTTAAGTTTTAAGTACAGTACTATTAATCGTTACATGATCTTTTTATACAATTCCATGAAGTTCCGTTATACAACTTGAAGCATTTATCAACCGTATCAAAAATCATCATTCCTTCTACAGGATTAGCAATACTACCGGAAGTAGTTCTGGTAATAACGAATCCTTTAGTCTTAGACTCTAACGCCATAAACCCATTAGGAATATTTAACGGCCAATTAGGCTGTTTGCCGCTTTGTCCCGTAATTCCGAACTTGGTCATTGCATTTGGAGTTCCCGTTGCAGGATCTTTAGTACAGTATGATTGTAAATTAACCCCAAACGTAAAATATTTATTGCTTGGAAATGAATAATTAAACACTGCTTTTCCCGCTGAAAAACTTGTAGCAGGTACAATGACTACGTTTTGTGAAAAATTACTGTCATCAGCCACCACCATATATGCTTTATCTGTAGCTACAATTTCAGTATATCTGGAAAGATCAGCCTGTAACCATGTAGCTCTTGTATCATTAATTCTTTGTGCCAACCATTTTCTCTGGATAATTTTTCCGGGAGGTAAGCCATAACTTTGCATTGGTAATAATTGAACATTATTATCCCCCATTATCAGGAACGTTTTATCTTGAAGAAAGTCAAGTCTACCCTGACTTGTATTAGCTGAGATGAAATCATTTGTCGTTGAAATAGTCAACATAATGTTGTTTTCAGTATTAATACTATTGGAAACAAGCTGATCTAAAACCGTAGCATCATCCTTTGCCAGACCAAAAATATTATTGTTAAAGCTGGTATTGAGACTTGAATTCCATGTAACAGTTGTTGCATCAGAAGATAAATAGTTTAACGGTTGCTGTAAAGTAACCCCATACTTAATAGCAAGATAAGATCGGATTCTCTGTTTCTCTAAGGAAGTCAATTCTCTTTGATAACCAATTGCTTCTCCCATATCGGCATTCGGAAAATAAGAAGGTTGCCCTCCTAAAATAGCCCCGCTTGCGGTTCTACTGTTACCTGCAGCTACAGCACCGCCCACCGTTTGATTTTGTCCATCCAGTCCGTATGTAACCGGTCCTCCAATGGTATAAGAAAAATCAGGTAATTGGGTTTTATTCAGAGTTCTTGGCATCGAGGAAGCCGGATTAGGGTACACCTGCATATTCCCGGCAGTTCCGTTGTTAGTATAAGAAGGAAAATTAGCTTCTGTAAGATTAGCTGTTGTGGTTGTTCCTCCAAAACCAAAATATTCGTTATATGTACTTGGACCAAATGCCCTAGGGTTAATCATCATAAAGAATGATGAATCCATTCCATTCGCATTATAAGGTTTTCCGGTAGGTACCGCCATAAATTTTGCTCCCGCAGCAGTTGCATTACCAAAATCCACAGAAGGATTAAAATTATGTTTGGTATCCGCAGTTATCAAAGTTGGTTGTCTTGAAGCGTTGGTTTGTGTGAAGTCATTAGCTCCATCAGACTGATCAGTCCATACATTAGGCGTAAACCCAATATCAGCTCTTAACCATAATCTCAAGCTCTCATCTACCCCACCCGGGCCTACAACAAAAGTAGAGAAAGTAAAATATTCTCCATCGCCATTCGAAAAATCTACAGGAGTAGAAGTTTGAATGTAATTAACCCCATTGACTGTTGTAGAGGTTAATGGAATCCAGGTATCATTAGCACCAAAGGTCATCATTAGTAGACCGTACCAAATAAATAGTATTCGGTGGTGTAGCAGGTAAAGCCACAGTAACTGGTTGAGTGAATCCAGAAGTTCGCTGAACTTTCCATATCGCATCCATACGATAATTAGCCCTACTTCCCCCTGGAGGAACGATCGGCGTACTATAATTTCTCCTTAATCCATTATCCCCCCAGCTTAAAAACTGCATATCATTTAAATTACTGGAATTGGTAGCATTCGAACTCGCAAAACTTCCCGAAGCCAAGACTACCTGAACCCTATCCGTATTGATTGAATTAGACTGTTTTTGATGAAGAGCTGATCCATCATCCCTTCCAATACCCGCAATATTCTTGTTATAAGTAGACGCTGCTGTTGCTGTATGATCCCCCATTCTTGTAGTACCGTTTGACGCAATATAGCTTTGAGCTGTTCCCTGATCTAAAGTAACCCCGTACTTATAAGCCAGATAAGAGTTAACCCTTTGTCTTTCAGCCGGAGTCTGAGTCCCTGAATACAAAACAAATTCTCCGATTCTATCTCCTGCAAGAGAGCTACTGCTATTACCACCATCATTATCCATTAAAAGAACCATTCCCGGATAATTACCTACAGAGGATACATTATTTGATGGTCCTCCATACAATAATCCGTTATTACCAAAAAGGTAATTCATGTTAGATCCGGAGAGGTTATTATAATAAGACTGTATACTAGGAACATTCGTTCCTACAGTGTTGATAGTATTTGTTCCGAAAAGTACATCTCCTGATTCTTTTTCATTATAAAACTCAGGGCGATTGCCTTGAGTTCCAAAAAATGGAGATTGATATACCCCCGCAATATTAGTTGGATTAGTACTAACACCTGTCCCGTTCATCACAAATACTGACCGATAGGTAGCCGTAGTTGTTCTTGTAAGGTGAGTATAAGAAGTCAGCGCATTCGTATTATTATCCGGAAATCCTAATGGAAATTTATATCCTGATCTATATCCGTCTGTACTAACAATTTCAATAGCCGGGTTAAAATTAAAACTCGGAATAGATGTTGCGGCTCTATAAATCGGCCTTGCTCCTGTACCTGGATCTGCATAATAACCTGGCATGCCCTGGTTGGCAATACCATTCACCCCACCCGATTTTTGGTTCAGCCATGTAGCAACTTGTGCATTATCAGTTGTCGTCCCCGTACCGGCATCCGCTTTAACCCAAATCTGTAGGTTATTAGAAACACCACCTGGAGATTGTGCCCGTAAAGCATAACTGAACACTAAAAATATAAAAAATAACTGCTTTTTCATTGATATGAAATTTTTCTTGTTTGTGTTTATTCCAGACAGGCATTCTCCCATAGAGGTGCATCTGGAAATGATCGTAAAATGAAATTGGAAGATGGATGGAATAACAATGATTACCTTTCAAGTATTCGTTGTTTTCTTGTTGGATTTTAAAAATATGATCTTGAAGACAAGATCTTTAAAAAAAGCACCATGGCGCTTGGGATAATTGTTCTTTTTGTTTCATTTTTTGTGCTGTTAGTGTCATTTGATAAAGGTTATCATATTTCATACTACAGAGATTTATACGCAACAAAATTCATCAACATGTTACAACCTAAGTATTTTAGCAATAAATATACTAACTTCTATTTAAATATTTCGACAAAAATAATAATTATTTTGAAATTACACAATTTATAACTATATGATCATAAATTTTTTCTTAATATATGTTAAAATATAGAGTTAAAACCAATATATCACCAATCAATGATAACAATACATAAATTATTAAATTCATTTGAATTAAAGGTTTTTATATGGGTTACGTATTCGTTTAACATAGGCTCAATGAAATCTTAATAGATAAAACAAATTAGAATAATAGAGTCCTTTCAATAGGATTGTTATAAAAAAGAGTACTCAATTTCATTTCAGATTTGGCAGCACCTTTGCTTATAAATTGTTTTTATATATTTTCAATAATGAGAAAAAGGGGGAATTGGAAATTGTTTTTTTTGAATAAAAAAGATTCTTTTGGTATTGAAAAAACACTAAATTTGCCCTCATTGATATTATGGACAAAAAGACACAAACAAAACAACAGGAGTCGCTTGAAAAGAGCAAAATACTATCTAAACCCCGTATATTTTTCGGGCTTACTTTCATACTTTTTTCCGTAGTCCTTATATTCTCGTTCATCTCTTATCTGATGAACTGGAAAGCTGATCAGAGTCAGGCCGGAACTATGCTGGATAAAAGTATACAATCATCTAATGTTTTTGGCAAAGTCGGAGATTGGCTTGGCAATATCTTTATATTTGAAAGTATTGGAGTAGCTTCTTTTATCATTGCTTTTTTATTCCTGGTCGTTGGAACCTTAATTTTAAAAAAGAAAATATTCAAACCTTGGAAAACTATTGGCCATTCTTTGTTTTTCATTTGCTGGGTTCCTATTTTCATGGGAGCCATTACAAAGGGACAAGGCGTTTTAGGAGGAGTCTACGGATATCAGATTATGGATTCTCTGAACGCCATCATAGGAACTGTAGGCTTATGGCTTGTATTGGCATCGAGTATCGCATTATATTTCATTCTAGAATTTAATTTGCGTCCCAGCTCTATTAAAGCCAAGCTTAGCAATATCAATGAAAACACGATAGGAAGAGTAAAATCAATGATGCCAAGCTCAGATGAAAACTTTGAGGCGGATGAGGAATTAGAGGAAGAGGTTAAAGAGGACCATCCTAATATTTCAGTCACTGATGTTACAGAACCCATTAAAGCAAAAGAGCCGGTAAGTGTTCCGAAAGGATTTCCGGAAGTTCCTGTTTCTGTCAATTTAGACCCAATCGTTACTCCCAATCATACTTCTTTTGAAGAAGAGGAAGCTATTTCAAAATCTCTCAATTTAAATATCAATACAAAACCTTCAATTCCAGTTTCAACACCAGAGCAGGCTTTCGATATCAAGCCATCAACACCGTCGGAGGAAGAAATAAAATTCAATGTTGAAATCGCTCCTGTTATTGATGTTTTGGATGATACCGAAAAGAAATCTCAGGAACTTATTGAGAAACATGGTCTTTATGATCACAAACTGGATCTGGCGAATTTCCAGATGCCTACCGTTGATCTTCTGAAAGATTACGGAAATGAGGAAATATCTATCAATAAAGAAGAGCTGGAAGAAAATAAAAATAAGATTGTTGGCCTTTTGAAAAACTTTAATGTTGGTATTGCCGAAATTAAAGCGACTATTGGCCCTACAGTTACCTTATATGAAATTGTTCCGGAAGCAGGGATCAGAGTGGCAGCTATTAAAAAATTACAGGATGATATTGCTTTGAACCTTTCCGCTCTAGGAATCAGGATCATTGCTCCTATGCCTGGAAAAGGAACAATTGGAATTGAGGTTCCGAGAAAGAACCCAACAATGGTTTCCATGCGTTCTGTAATTGCTTCTCATAAATTCCAGAATACGGATATGGACTTGCCTGTTGTTTTTGGAAAGACCATTTCCAATGAAATCTTCATGGCCGACTTGTCCAAGATGCCACACTTACTAATGGCAGGTGCAACAGGTCAGGGTAAATCAGTAGGTATTAATGCTATCCTAACTTCTCTTTTATACAAAAAACACCCTAGCGAACTGAAATTTGTGATGGTGGATCCTAAGAAAGTAGAACTTTCTTTATATTCTAAAATTGAAAGACACTATCTGGCTAAACTTCCGGATACAGATGACGCTATCATAACCGATACCAATAAAGTAATCAATACTCTGAATTCTCTTTGTATTGAGATGGATAACCGATATGATTTGCTAAAAAATGCATTCTGTAAAAACCTAAAAGAATACAATAAAAAATTCACGGAAAGAAAACTGAATCCTGAAAACGGACACCGTTACCTTCCTTATATTGTTTTGGTTGTGGATGAGTTTGCCGACTTAATCATGACAGCAGGAAAAGAAGTAGAATTACCTATCGCAAGATTGGCGCAGCTGGCAAGAGCGGTAGGAATCCACCTTATCGTAGCTACACAAAGACCATCTGTAAATGTAATTACCGGGATGATCAAAGCTAACTTCCCGGCAAGAGCAGCATTCAGAGTAATATCAAGTGTAGACTCCAGAACCATCCTGGATTCTCCGGGAGCAGATCAGTTGATCGGTAAGGGAGATATGCTTTACTTTAACGGAAATGAAATTCTAAGACTTCAATGTGCTTTTGTAGATACTCCAGAAGTGGAAAGGGTTGCAGAATATATTGGGGAACAGAAGGGATACTCTTCAGCATTCTTGTTACCTGAATATGTTTCTGAAGATTCCACCAGCAGTGTCGGAGCTTTTGATCCTAATGAAAAAGATGCCTTATTTGAAGAAGCCGCAAGAATTATTGTTTCTACACAGCAGGGTTCAACGTCTATGCTTCAGAGACAATTGAAGTTAGGTTATAACAGAGCCGGCAGAATTATGGATCAACTTGAAGCAAGCGGTATCGTAGGAGGATTTAATGGAGCTAAAGCAAGAGAGGTGATCATCAGTGACCTTCATTCTTTGGAACAGTTTTTGGAAGATCTGCGTAAATAAAGGAAAAACATTAACCTATGTTTGATTCCTGAAGTCAGAAATATCTAAAGATTATTAAAATTAAAAAAAAATGAAAAGTATTATTTCAAAAATTATATTAGGAGGTTTTGTGGTAGGAGCTGTTGGTTTATCCAATGCACAGAAAATAGATGCGAAGGCAAAAAAAATATTGGATGATATTACGACTAACTATAACTCAAAAAAGAATACTTATTTCAAGTTTTCTTTTGGAAGTGGCGTTAATGGACAGGTAGCCAAAACTGAACCTGGAATCTATTATTCTGCAGGAGATAAATACAAATTGAAGATCATGGATACCGAACAGATTTTTGATGGAAGCAAGATTTATAATATCAATGCAGAAGATATGGAGGTTACCATTGCAAAACCGAATGGAAGCAGTACTATGTTCTCCCCTATCAACTATCTTTCAACCTATAGAAATGATTATAACGTAACTTATGGTGGAAAGAAAAATGTCAACGGGGTCAATGCAGATTTCATTAAGTTAACTCCGGTTAAAGCCAACGGATTGAGCTACGTGTATCTTTTTGTTGATTCTGCGAAGAAGCAAATGGTAAAGCTGGAACAACATGGAAGTAATAAAGATGTTGCTGTTATTGCCATTAAAGAATATAAAGAGAATCAGAATCTGGATGCCGACATGTTCGTTTTTGACAAGAATAAGTATAAAAATTACGTCATCACAGAATTGTAATTGAATAAAGTAATAAAATGTAAAGTCACAAAGTAAACTTTGTGGCTTTTTGATTAATTTTGGCGAATGTTAAAAATACTAGACCGATATATTATAAAAACCTTTTTTGGTCCCTTTTTCTTTATATTCAGTGTATTGTTTTTCATCTTTATTGTAAACATTATCTGGGTTCAGTTAGGACAATTTATGGGAAAAGGATTAAGCTACTGGCAAATCCTTAAACTTCTTTTTTATCTCGGAGTAAGCGTTATAAGTATGGTACTACCGCTTACTGTTCTTCTTGCGAGTATTATGTCGTTCGGAGAATTCGGAGAACGGTATGAGCTTGCTGCTATGAAGGCTGCCGGAATTTCTTTAACCAGAGTGATGGTTCCTCTTTTAGGGGTTACTACCATATTATCGATCATGCTCTTCTTTTTTTCCAATAATATCATCCCGGATTTTCAGAGAAAAGCCAAAAATATGCTTTTCAATATTGCACAGACTAAGCCGGCTCTAAACTTCACTCCAGGCCAGTTTATTGACCAGATCCCCGGATATATGGTGAAGTTCGATAAAATTCATGGTGACAACGGAGAAAATATTGAAGGGGTTTTCGTTCACAGAAAAGCCAGTACATACGAAGACCAACAATCTATTGTAGCAGAAAAAGGTAAATTCATTCCGGCAGCTAATAAAAACTATCTTAAACTGGTTTTATATAACGGTTATGTATTCGAAGATAATTTTGCCGGAAAAGGAGACGCCGCAAGATTGAAGCAACCGGATCAGGCTATTAAATTTGATACATTGGTCTCTCATTTTGACATCAGTGAAATCATTAATAAAGCAATTGAAGAGGAACAGATTACAGATGATTACCGTTTTCAGACTTTTAATCAGCTTAACAAAACCATTGACCTCACAAAGAAAGATAACGATAAATTCTTCACGACCATTACCAGCGACGTTTTGAACCAGACCAATTCTGTTGTAACATACATGGACAAGAATAATAAGACAAAGGCTCCTGCAAAGCCACAATTGAAATTGGATACTGTGAAGGGTGAAAAGAAAATGGAAATCGTTTATAATGCCTATAACAGATTAGAGAATTTAAAATCTAGCCTTAACGGAAAAACCAACGATTTTAAACCGAATGTCAAATACTTCAGTAAAGTAGTTATTTATCAGCAAAGAATCCTCTCCTACTCATTTACCTGTATCATATTCTTCCTCATTGGAGCCAGCTTAGGTTCTATTATCAGAAAAGGAGGAATGGGGGTTCCTGTAATTATAGCTATTGTAATCTTCATTGTCTTTTATGTGATCAATGTAGGTATGGAAAACCTTGCCTGGTCAGGAACTTTAAATCCGTATTTAGCAGCATGGCTACCTAACATCATCCTTTTCCCTTTTGGAGTAATAATGACGTATAAAGCCCTGACAGATTCACAACTGTTCGATGCCGAAAAATATAAAGCATTCCTTAAACCGATTACGAAAAGATTTTCTAAAAGTAAAGAACATAAAAGATATCAATAAAAAAGATCCGGAATAGTATTCCGGATCTTTTTTTATATCGTCAAGTATCAATGGTATTATTTCAATGAACACCACAGCTAATTCAGATTATTAAGGAATTGAAACAGACCAGAAGTATATAAAAAAACAGGCTCCATTTTGGAGCCTGTTTTTTTATACTATACTGAAAGTTACACTTTCATAATTTCAGCTTCTTTAGTCTTGAAATGTTCATCACATATCTTTACATATTTATCAGTAAGAGCCTGAATATCTTCTTCTACTCCTTTGATAGCATCTTCAGAAACACCCTCCAACTTCTTAAGTTCTTTCAAACCATCCTGTCTTGCATTTCTTACTACAATCTTCGTTTGTTCAGTTTCTCCTTTAGCTTGCTTCGATAAATCTCTCCTTCTTTCCTCTGTTAGAGGTGGAACATTCAAAATGATGTTTTCTCCGTTGTTAGAAGGTGCAAAACCTAAATTAGAGTTAATAATAGCCTTTTCAATAGCCCCGATAGCTGTTCTATCCCAAGGTTGAATAGAAATGGTCATTGCATCCGGAACGGAAACGTTAGCAACCTGGTTGATAGGAGTCGGAGCTCCGTAATATTCTACCATCACATCCTGAACCATAGATGTAGAAGCACGTCCTGCTCTGATTCTTTGAAATGCATGCTCCAAATGCTTAATAGCTGCGTCCATGTCCTGATTTACAGATTCTACTATAAGATCTAATTCTTCCATTATATATTTAAAATTTGAGAGGTTACACATTAAAATAATAAATGATACATAATAGTGATAAGTAATTGCTATTCCCTATCTCTGATTATAAATTAACTAAAGTACCGACATTTTCTCCATCTACAATCTTTCCTAAATTCCCTTCCTTATTCATATCGAATACAATAATTGGCAATTTATTTTCGTGGCTTAACGTAAAGGCAGTCATATCCATTACTTTAAGGTTCTTTTCGAAAACTTCATCAAATGATAAAGAGTTGTATTTTACAGCATCTGCATTTTTCTCAGGATCACTGTCGTAGATTCCGTCTACTCTGGTTCCTTTTAAAATAACGTCAGCTCCGATTTCGATGGCTCTTAATGTAGCAGCCGTGTCGGTAGTGAAGTAAGGGTTTCCTGTTCCTGCACCGAAAATAACTACTCTTCCTTTTTCAAGGTGTCTTACGGCACGTCTTTTAATAAAAGGTTCAGCCACTTTATCCATTTCGATCGCAGACTGAAGTCTTGTTTTAATTCCCGCATCTTCCAAAGCACCCTGAAGAGCCATTCCGTTGATCACTGTTGCCAGCATCCCCATATAGTCTCCCTGAACTCTGTCCATACCTTTTGCAGCACCTGCTACTCCACGGAATATATTTCCTCCTCCAATAACAATAGCAACCTCACAGCCTTTATCCACGACCTTTTTTATCTCAACAGCATACTCCTGCAGCCTGTCGTTGTCAATACCGTATTGCCTGTTACCCATTAAGGCCTCACCACTAAGTTTCAGAAGGATTCTTTTATATTTCATTTTTAATTTTTAATAACTTTTTTAATAGGGTCGATTTCCCTGAATTTTGATTTTGCAAATATAATCATTAAAAATATTGGAGAAAGAAAAATATTTACCGGTAAATAATGTTGGAAATATTTTGACAACTACAAAAAAGGATTATTTTTGCAATAATTATAAATTGAATTGAAGAAAATTATCATTTTTTCATTATTTCTATCAGGAATTGTTTCTTATGCGCAAATGGGAACAAATGTTTATCCTTTTTTAAACATACCCGTATCCGCCAGACAGGCTGCCCTGGGTGGAGATGCAATTACGATAAGAGATTATGATGTTTCCTTTGCTATTGCAAACCCGGCATTGCTCAATAAAGATTCAGACAAACAACTTTCCGTAAACGGAGCTGCTTATCTGGCAGATTCTAAATATGGAACAATAGCTTTTGCTAAAGATTTTGACAATGGTCATATGGCCACAATCAATGCCCGGTACATGAGCTATGGTGATATTCCGAGAACGGATGAAAGTGGTTTTGAGAATGGAACTTTCAACGCTTCCGATGTAGCCATTGGGGCCGGATATGCTTACCAGTTTGAAGAAGACTGGACTATTGGAGGGGGACTTAATTTTATTACTTCAAAAATTGATAGTTATACTTCATCAGCCATTTCCGGTACAGCCGGAATTACATACCATAATAAAAAGAACAAGGAAGTTCTTTCTTTGGTGGCCAGAAACTTTGGATATCAATTCAAATCTTTCAATGGTACCCGTGAGAACCTTCCATTCAGAATAGATTTAGGATATACAAGAATACTAAAAGCCATTCCTCTTGCTATTACCATCACCGCTCACGATTTACAGCAGTTTGATATTTCTTCTCAATATAATGTCAACGGCCAGGAAGTTAATATAGGAAGAAAAATTGCCGACCACTTTTCGCTGGGTGCCGAATTGTTTCCAGAAAAAAACTTCAATATAAGGTTAGGATATAATGTAAAAAGAGGTAATGAACTGGCTGTAGCGGATCAGAGAAACTTTTCCGGGCTATCGGGAGGGTTCGGAATCAAGATCTCAAAATTCCGTATTGATTACGCTCATGTACGATACAGTAACGCATCTAATGTGAACCAGATCGGTATTTCTATGGACCTTAGCGGACATCGATATTAATTTTTATCAATAATTAACGTCCCTTTTTCTTGATTTTTTAAAAAATTTCTTGAAATTTGCGGTATGAAAAAACCTGTAATAGCTATCGATGGGTACTCGTCTACCGGAAAAAGTTCAATCTCAAAAGTCATTGCCGACCAATTAGGGCTTATCCATTTAGATACAGGTGCACTTTATCGGGGAGTTACCTGGTTTGCCCTGCAAAACTGTAAAGGAGAAAACGGCTCTATAGACCTGAATCAACTTTTCTCATCATTAGATCAGATTCAACTTGAATTTAAAAATGATGATGGAGAACTTATACTCTATCTTAATCAACAAGACATTTCAAAAGAAATTCGTACCAACGAGGTTTCTGATAACGTTAGCTTAGTAGCCAAGCAAAAAGAGGTAAGAGATTTTCTTTTGCAATCCCAACGTTCTTTAGCGGAAAAAGGCGGCATTATTATGGATGGACGTGATATAGGAACTGTTGTCCTGCCGGATGCGGATTTCAAATTCTTCCTTACAGCAAGTATTGACGAAAGAACTAAAAGGAGATATCATGAGCTTT
Source organism: Chryseobacterium piperi (assembly GCF_002285635.2). Lineage (NCBI taxonomy): Bacteria > Pseudomonadati > Bacteroidota > Flavobacteriia > Flavobacteriales > Weeksellaceae > Chryseobacterium > Chryseobacterium piperi. The sequence goes on from NZ_CP023049.2 coordinate 1,176,191, forward strand.
TAAGCTTAGGCATTGAAGCCAATGAACAGCAGGTAAAAGAAAACCTTATAGAAAGGGATAAAATAGACAGTGAAAGAGAAATCGCTCCATTAAAGAAAGCTGAAGATGCTATTGTCATTGATAATACGTATCTTTCAAAGCAAGAAACAATTGAAGCCATACTGGCATACATACAAAAGATTTAACATTTTTTAATAGGCATGCTCAGCTAATTGGTATATTAATTGTAATATTTAACGCAGTAAAAACTAATATTATTAACTATTAAAAAAAAACGAAAAATGTCTAGAAAAGGAAACAATACAGCAGGTATATTAGCAGGACTTCTTGCAGGCGCAGCAGCAGGTGTGGTATTAGGAATGCTTTACGCTCCTGAAGAAGGAAAAGAAACTAGAAAAAAAATAAAAGATAAGGCTAATGATCTTAAAGATCAGGCTAAAAACAAATACGGTGAAGTGTCTGAAAAAGTAAAAGATGAGTATGACAACATCTCTTCTACTTTCAAAGAAACTGCAAACAGCGTTGCACATACCGTAAAAGATGGATATGATAAATATAAAGATCAGATTGTTTCTAAAACTACAGATGTAGTAAAAGATGTGGAAGCAGAATTAAATGATCTTAAAAAATAATAATTTCAATTAATTTCAAATTATCAAAGGGACTTTTTGCATTAAAGTTCCTTTTTTTGTAACTTTAAACAAAAACAGATGATAGAAACTATTAAGGAATATGCATCTAAGCGAATAGATCTGCTGAAAATAGAAGCTACTGAAAAGTCATCACTTTCAGCAGGTATGATTACCTACCTGGTCGTGCTGCTTGTTGCTTTCGCCTTTTTCATTATTCTTTTCAACTTTGGAATTGCTTTTCTTATAGGTAAAGCTCTAGACAATTACTCTTACGGATTTTTAATCGTTGCTGCATTTTATTTGCTACTTATGGTTCTTGTCGTTGCTTTTAAAAAAAGAATTGTAAATACTGTAGCTGATAAAGTTATTAAATTTTTAAATCATAACCCATGAGCAGAAACTACGAAAGTTTAAAAGAGTTAAGGATTAAGAAAAAACTACTGAAAGAAGAACTGAATGACCTTGAAAACCTTCTCACATTTAAAAATACCAAGGAGAGTCTAAGTGCATTTACCAATGGTTTAACAGATCAGTATTTAGAGGAAAAGGTAGATAAGGACGGTGAAGAAAAAGTTGTTCTGAGAAAAGATGTTATTGCGAAACAGCTTACCTCTGAGGTTAAAGATATGTTCATCAGCAAAAATACAGCCATGGGAATTGCTAGTTCTGCTTTAAAAGGTAATACCCTTGATAATATTGTCAGATTAGGTACCACTGCTTTAGTAGGCAATTACGCCAAAAGAAATATGCGCAGTTCAAACTGGAAGAAAAAATTACTTGGAATTGCATTAATTTACATTGCCCCTATTGCCTTGAAGTTCGTTAGAAAAAAGCTGGAAAGCTATCAAAAGAATAAAAGTGTCTCCAGTTTGGAGCAATTAATATAGATTCAAAAATAGAGGTTGGAAGTTAGCTAAACTCCAATATAATAGTTTATCTAACTTCTGGTTTCTATTTCTATCTTCTTATTTAGAAAAAAACTGTCCCAATATAATCCCGGCCGCCATTGATACATTCAGGCTTTCTGTAGATTTAGATTTTCCAAATCTTGGAATGGTTATTTTCTTATGAAGGAGTTTTTCAGTTTCCGCTCTCATTCCATTTCCTTCATTTCCTAAAATCAGATTCATTTTCTTCGGCTTCTCAAAAGAATAAATATTTTCTCCGTCCATATCGGTTCCAATATTCGTATTATCCGTAGCTGAAAGATATTCTACAAGGTCACAATACACCATATTTACTCTCGTAAATGATCCCATGCTTGCCTGTATAACTTTGGGATTATAAAAATCAACCGTATCTTCACTACAAATAATCTGCTCTATCCCAAACCAATCTGCTAAACGGATGATTGTCCCTAAATTACCCGGATCCTGAATTCCATCCAAAACCAGTTGAATATCCTGGTCCTCCATCTCCTGTTCTTCCTCAATATAACATACAGCCACTGAATCTTTCGGAGTTTTCAGAAAACTAATTTTTTTCAACTCATTTTCAGATATATGCGTAATTGTAACTCCAGGAAAATCTAATTTTTCAGGATGCGTAGATAATATTTCTTTAATTTTAAAGTTAGAATTGGAAAGTTCACAGATGATTTTATTACCTTCAACCAAAAACAAATTGTATTTTTGCCTGAACTTCTTTTTATCTAAAGACTGTAAAATTTTTATTGTATGAGCTGTAAGCATTATAAGAATTCTCCTCAAAAATATTATAAAATTATATCACTTGCAACATTTGTTACTCTTCTTTACGCTTGTAGTACCACAAAAAAAGTTCCTGATGGTGAATATTTGGTTACAGAAAACAAGTTTGAGTTCGAGGATAAAAAGCAGCCTTTTGACAGTGAACTAAAGGGTTATGTTCAGCAAAAGCCCAATAAAAAGCAGTTTTTATTTATGCCGTTAAGTTTATTACTCTATAATGCGGCTAACCCAAAATATGATACGATTCTTAATGAATACATGACGTATCCGAGTGAAATGAGAACTCAGAAATTGAGAGATTCTCTTTTTATCAAATACAATATGAAAAGCAGTGTAGGAAAAAGCCTTCTTATGGATAGGTTATATCATAATTGGGGATCACCACCTGTTATTCTGGATCAAACAAAAGTAGACAAAAGCGCTGAGTCAATTAAGAAGAGATTAATTTACAGGGGGTATTGGGATGCAGATGTAAAATTCAAAACAAAGATAGATTCGGCAGCAAAAAAAGCAGCTGTCGCTTATTCCATCAACCATCAAGATCCAACCTACATTAAAGAATATTATTATAATATTTCGGATCCGTTTATCAAAAACCTTTATCAACAAAAAATAAATTCAACACTTATCAGATCAGGTCAGATACTTGATCAGACCGTCCTTGAAAAGGAAGTGACCAGAATTAATGAGATCATGAGAGATTATGGGTACTATAAATTTAATAATCTTAATGATGAAGTTTACTTTGTTGCCGATTCATTAAAGAGTAGAAAACAGATTCCTCTTACTCTTGAAATTCATAAAGATTCTATTAACACCCCTTATAAAGTGGCTACTATTGGGAATATAGATGTTGCTATTATTCATGAAGCCGGAGATTTACGTAAAAATACAATCAAAGACAGCTTACGAGGTATAAGATTCCATAAAGTTGATGATCAGTATCAGACAAGATCTATCTGGAGGAACATTATTGTTGGCCATAAACAGGTATATGATCAGAAAAAACTTGATCTTACAAAACGGAATATCTTATCCATGAATAACTTCAGTATCCTTAAAGCAAAGGACTCCCTGAGGCAAGGTGGCGGAACTTCGCCCAATGATAGTATAGTAGATGTCTTATACTTATTAAAACCCCTTCCGAAATATGAATTAAAACTGGGAACAGATATCAATTATTCCCAATTGCTTAACCTTGGAGTTTCTCCATCAATTGACCTTACCACAAGAAATGTATTTAAAGGGGCGGAAAACCTTTCAACAAGTCTTTCCGGAACATTTGGTTCTATAAGAAGTACAAGAGATATTAGTCAAAGGGTTCTCGCTTATGAAATATCTGCGCAGGCTTCTCTTAATTTTCCGAGACTTTTACTACCTTTTGACTATTATAAACTGATCCCAAAAAGATACAGCCCTACTTCGTCAATCGTTTTAGGAGCAGCCATTCAAAATAACATTGGACTGGGCAGGGTTAACTTTAATACCGGACTTAATTATCTCGCGACAGTAAATGATAAAGTATCTCACAGACTTACTTTATTCAATACCCAGCTGAGTTTGACCAAAAATAAATCTGCCTATTATGACTTTTTCACCAATGATAGGATATTAAAAGATGAAGTATTCGACAATTACTTTCAGTACAAATCTGTAGTAGACCCGAACTATCAGTCTAGTAACTATACAATCGATGAAATTTCACAACAAATTGTAACTGATACCAACTATCAAAACTCTCTAGACCAAAAAGGGACTGATCTTTTCACTGCATTTAGAGGGACATTGGTCAATAAAGACAGACAAACCCAGGATGTATTAATCTCTTCTGTCATTTATAATTTCATATATAATGAAATCGGAAAGAAAGATTATCCCAACGCTCTTTATTTCAACGGGAAGGTTGAATTGGCAGGTAATGCCTTAAGCGTATTTAACCGAAGACGAAATGATGGTGGAGGTGTTGTAACAAGTCCACAACGTACCATTTTTGGGGTGCCATATGCCCAATTTGTGAAGTTTGATATCGATGTAAGAAAATATTTTAAATTCAATGGTAATCAGACCTTAGTTCTTCGCCAGTTCATAGGATTAGGAATTCCTTATGGTAATTCTAGCTCTATGCCGGTCATCAGATCTTATTTCAATGGGGGATCCAATGATATAAGAGCCTGGGTAGCATTTGGAGGTCTTGGTCCTGCAGATTCCCAGGTCGATGAAAGAGTACGTACTTATATGACTGACAACCTAAAATTAACAACCAATATTGAATACAGGCTGCCTTTTAATGATATGTATGAAGGGGCTCTTTTTACAGATATTGGTAACACATGGAGCCTTCGTGATTATAACGACGGGTTTAATGATGAATTTAAATTCAATAAATTTCTGGGTCAGGTAGGTGTCGGTAGTGGATTCGGATTGAGAGTAAATATAGCCTACATCACTTTAAGACTTGACTTTGCCTACAAAATTTATGATCCAAACAGACCTAATGGTGACCGATGGAGATTTAAAGACTTCCAGCCTTTCAAACCTACATTGAATCTCGCTTTCGGGTATCCGTTCTAATCTGGAGAAATTCCTAATAAGAAATATACTACAGCAATCATTCTTGCGAATATTTCCCTGAATTGATTTCTGTAGTAACTTTCAGGCTTGCTCACATCCTGTGCGTCAAAACCCAGCGCATTCATATTATTGTTTCTGGCAAAAAATAACGCTCTCAGGTTATGAAATCCCTGTGAAACAATGATCACATTATTTTTCTTATAAACGTCTTTGCAACGTAAGATACTTTTATAGGTATTAAAACCTTTAGGGTCTTCAATGATAATTTCCTCGGGCACACCTTCCTGATAAACCAGATAGTTTTTCATCGCCGCAGGTTCGTTATAGCCTCTACTCTTTTCTCCGCTTACAATAATCTGCCTGATCTTTCCGTGATGATAAAGCAGAGCTGTTGCATCCATTCGTTTTGTAAAATAAGGATTAGACTGCCCTGATCTCATTTTAGGTGATGTTCCAAGGACCAGTGCGACTTCACGAGGTGGGATTTTTGAGATTTTAGTATAGGTTCTACCATTAGTAAGAGCAAAAACCCAGGCATTACCAAAACATATCAGCAAAATTCCGATTTCTGCTGATAATAAAATAAGCTTAAATATGTTTCTTACGACTCTCAAATGAAATCAAAGTTAAGCTTTATTTTCTTAGTTTTTGCTATAGACATACAGGCTAATATTTTGCCCTGTAATTCTTCTTTCTCCGTTAAATATTCATTTTCCAGAAGTTCGACTTCACCCTCTTCCAGATAACACTCACAGCTTCCGCAAATTCCGGACTTACACGAATAAGGAACAGGGAATTTTTGAATTAGCAACTGTTGCAGAATTCTGTCTTTATTATCAGGAAGTTCCGTACTGTATTCTTTCCCCAGCATCTTAAACTCCACCTTTACATTTTCAATAAGAGGAAATTCCTTTTCTATCGGGTAAATATCATCGTTAAATTCTTCAAAAAGTTCAAAATGAATATTTTTTTTAGGTATACCGTGGTGATAACAAGCATTGGCAAGCGTTTTAATCATCTCCCCTTTTCCACAGATCAGAACTTCATCTACCGCATCCCATATCGTAGACTCTTCATCCGTATCATCCAAATTCAGAATCTGATTGATAATAAGATTTAATTTTTTAGCATCTAATCTGCCATTAAAAAGCTGATCCGGAGTTTTCTCCTGAGAATAAAAATAAAAAATCTGTAGTCTGTCAGCATGTGCTCGGGCAAGATGATCCAGCTGTTCCCTATACATCACCTCTTCGGTTCTTTTGTTTCCGAAAAATAAAAACAGTCTGGTTCTCGGCTCTGTGTGAAGAATATTTTTAAAATGACTTAAGATAGGAGTTATCCCAATCCCTCCGGCAAAACCAATAATAGTCCTGAATTCACTAGGTTTAGAAACCAAAGTAAACCTTCCATTGGGTTCACTTACCCATAGATGATCTCCTACCTGATAGTTTTTAAATAATTCTGAGGTAGCTCCTTCAGAAGAATTGATTTTGATACCCAAACTGATCTTCTTTTCGTAAGGAGCAGAAGTCATTGAATAATCATTAATAATATCTTCATCATGAGATTTAAATTTAACACTTACAAACTGACCTGCCTGAAATTCAAAATTCTTTAATAAATTCTCCGGAATCTCTAATTCCAAAGAAAAAGTATTTTTGGTCAGTTGTTCCTTTTTCGCTATTTTTAACCAATGAAACTGCGTAAGTTTCCCCTTATAGATTTGTTGTTGTTCCATACTTCTATTCAAAAATAGCTAAAAAATAATTATGAAAAAGATAATTTTATCCACGCTTATTCTAGCAGCTCTTTCCAGTTGTAAAAAAGAAAGCTCAAAAACAGAAGGCTCGACAGTGTCTAATGACTCCATTTCTGTAACAGAAAAACCGGGTTCTGAAACCAGTACTTATATTTCCAAAGAAGTCGCACCGGAAAAAATCGGTGATTATCTTGCTAAAAATAATGACACCTTATACATTACTAATTTTTTTGCAACATGGTGTGGCCCATGCATGAAAGAAATCCCGCATTTTAAGAAAAAAATGGAGGAACTCAAAGGTCAGCCCGTAAAATTTACTTTCGTGAATTTGGATGAAAAGTCAGAATGGAATACTTCTGTCAAAAGATTCGCTCAAGAAAATGATCTGGCTAATAATATTGTTCTATTAGATGGCAAAAAGCTGGATCAGAATTTCTTTCCAAAGAATTTCAAGCAATGGGACGGAGGATCAATTCCTTTTACCTACATGAGAAAAGGAACTAAAACAGATGAATTTTTAGGAATGATGAGTGAGGATATGCTGAACTCTAAAATTAATTCTTTCTTGAAATAAGATTGCATCGAATTATTCCTGAATAATGTCAAATAAATTCAAAATCCTGTGTTTATTATTTATAATCGCTATTATTACTACTGCGATAATCAATATGAATACAGGATTTTTAAGTCTGCATCTGCAGGACTTTTTTCAAAACTCTGCCAATAGTCAAATTGCTGAAATTCGTGTAAACCGTGTTTTAGTGATGGTTCTTGCAGGAATTTCTATTCCAACTTCCGGATTTCTCATGCAGGAATATTTTCAGAATCCTTTAGCAGGACCTGATATTCTAGGGATTACTTCTATAGCAAGTTTATCGGTAGCATTTTATATTTTATTTTCACATAATATTCTGCTTCCGGAGTTTCTCCAAAACAGTTTTCTCAGTTTATCCGCCATTATCGGAAGTTTATTATTAATGTTGGTTATATTATCGATGTCTAATAAATTCCAGGATAAATCCTATCTTATTATATTCGGATTTTTAGTTTCAGCATTTGCAGGTGCCATCGTATCCCTACTTCAATTCTATGCTGAAAATCAAAGTTTAAAAAACTATATTTTATGGTCATTCGGAGCTAATAACATGGTAACAAGAAGCCAGATCATTGTATTGTCTATATTGGTTTTTATAGGATCACTGATCTGTTTTAAAACCATAAAACCTTTAATAGGAAATTCTTTAGGCAGTTCGTATGCACAAAGTCTGGGAGTAAATTTACAGCAGTTAAAGCTGTTTGTGATCATATCTTCTTCCCTCCTTTCAGCGTCTGTAACCGCTTTTTTAGGACCTATCCTATTTATAGGAATTATTGTTCCTCACTTTTGCAGATTAATTTATAACCCTGCAAAGTTATGGCAGCAATGGATACTCAATATGTTATTGGGAATGCTGATTATGTTATTGTTTTCAATTGTTGCGGAAAAAACACAGATTCCGTTAAATGTCATAAGCTCTATCTTTGGAATACCCGTGATTCTGATGATGTTGTTGAAACAAAATAAAGTTTAATCGCAAGGACGCAAAAGTATCTGTAAAGGATTATATGTATTTTAAGACGCAAGGATTTTATCTTCGATAAAATTAGTGATGATACTATTTAAAATAATATCATTAACTTAACACTACGCTTGCTGAAAATCTTTGATTTTCTTGCGTCTTAAAAAAGCAATATTAAAGATCAATCTCTTTGCGACTTTGCGATTAACAAATACACAAATAACAGAAAACGAATTATCAAAAATAGTTTTTGAAACCGGCTTAAAAATTCATAAAAAATTAGGAGCAGGATTATTTGAACATGTTTATGAAGCTTGCTTATTTTATGAACTAAAGAAAACCGGATTGTTTATCGAAAAACAGAAATCACTTCCGATTTTATATGAAGAATTAATCATTGAAAATGCTTTCAGATTAGATATGATTATTGAAAATAAATTAATACTGGAAATAAAAGCAGTCGAATATATTAACCCAGCTCATAAAGCCCAGCTTTTAACTTATCTCAAAATGACAGGTTTCAAACTAGGATTATTAATTAACTTTCAAACTCACATCTTTAAAAACGGAGTTACAAGAATAAGTAAATAGCTTATAAAAATTTAACAGGCTCAGCCATTCTTTTCATCTTAAAAAGTAACTTTGTGAAAACAAATTCTTGACCTTGTAATTATCAAATAATATGCACCTACAGATCAAACAAGCCCATATCGGATATAATACAACCTTGATTTCAAATGTCAATGCAAATTTGAATTTGGGTGATGTATGCTTACTGATCGGAAATAATGGAGTAGGTAAAACAACTTTAATTAAATCAATTCTTCACCAGCTTCCTTTAATAAAAGGTGAAATTTTTATCGGGGATAAAAACATTAAAAGTCTTTCAGTTAAAGAAATTGCTGAAAATATAGCCGTTGTTTTTTCCAAATCAGTGATTCCACAAAATTATACTGTTGAAGACCTTATTTCTTTAGGAAAATACATTTATTATCCCTTTTATTTTGAATTAAGAAAAGAAGATCGTGAAGAGGTTTCCCATATTATTGATGAACTGGATCTAAACCAATATAGATATACCCTTCTTAAAAATCTCTCAGATGGAAACCTTCAAAAGGCATTTATAGGCCGGGCATTAACTCAAAATTCCCCCATTATCATTCTGGATGAACCTACTACCCATCTGGATGAAAAAAATAAACTGATCATTCTTAAAACACTCAGAAGACTTGCCAAAGAGCAAAATAAGCTGATATTCTTTTCTTCCCATGACTGGCGTTTAGCCAAAGAGTTTGCAGATAAAATATGGTATGTAAAAAACACTCACTTATATTCCGGTATCGTTGAGGACATTCTCCTTGAACATGAAGAGCTTGTTAATGTTTCCTTATTTCAGGTTAATGAAAACTTTGTACCTCCAATCATATCTGCTCCTGCTCTTCAAAAAGAAATGTTGTTCTCATTACTGCAGAAAAACTTCCAAAAAGATCTTTCTTCTTTTAATTTTGATTACCAAGGTCACCTTTGGGTGATTTCTCATCGTAACTCGAGATACCAATGCGAATCTTTCGAAGAAATCATTAATTCTATTTCAAACATTTACTAATACAGCGTTTTATTTAATTATTCCATATACTATGCATGCATAGTATTATGCTAATCATACAATTTAATCCATTTAGGGTCAGGTTATTAACAAAATTTAACGTTAATAAATACTATGCATGCATAATAATTTACTAAATTTGGTAAAAACCCATTGCAACGAAAATGATGGATAATAACAAAGAAAAAATAGAAAACGTAGATCTGATCCTAAAACAGACATGGCTGGCTGTATCTAAAATGTATACAGAGCTAGCCCAAGAGCATGATTCTACGGCCGTTCAGGCTCTTACCCTCTTGAAAATAGACCCTAAAGAAGGAACAAGAAGTACCAACTTAGGGCCCAAAATGGCCATCGAACCTACTTCCTTAACAAGGATTATCAAACTTCTGGAAGATAATGGATATATCTATAAGGAGAAAACCACCACTGACAAACGAGAGGTTATCATTAAACTTACAGATAAAGGGTTAAACTCAAGGAATCTATCAAAAGAAGTCGTGGTAAGCTTTAATAAAAGAGTGATGGAAAAAATTGCTCCTGAAAAAATGGAGACTTTTAAGGAGGTTATGCATGAAATTATGAAAATTGCCAACGATTTAAATAATAGAAAATAAATTGAAATGAAACCGAAAGGTTACATCTGACAAAATAAAAATAAATAATAAATAGTTTACAGATGAAAAGAAGAATCAAACACGTAACGGTTCTTGGTTCAGGAATCATGGGAAGCGGTATCGCAGCTCACTTTGCCAATATTGGTGTGGAAGTTTTGCTGTTGGATATTGTTCCTTTTGAATTGACTGAAGCTGAACAAAAAAAAGGTTTGACCAAAGATGATAAAGCAGTAAGAAACAGAATTGCTGCTGAAAACTTTGAAAAACTGAAAAAAGCAAGTCCTGCTCTACTCTATACCCCAAAATTTGCGGATAGAATTAAAGTAGGAAATTTTGATGATGATTTAGAGAAAATAAAAAATACAGACTGGATTATTGAGGTTGTTGTTGAAAGACTTGACATCAAAAAATCTGTGTATGAAAAAATAGAACAGTTCAGAAAACCAGGTACATTAATTTCATCCAATACATCAGGAATTCCTATTCATTTCTTAACGGAAGGACGAAGTGATGATTTCAAAAAATATTTTGCTGGTACCCACTTCTTTAATCCTGTACGATACCTTCCTCTTTTAGAGATTATTCCTACCAACGATACTGATCCTGAGATCATAGATTTCTATATGAATTACGGAGCTAAATTCTTAGGCAAAACAACTGTTTTGGCAAAAGATACTCCTGCATTTATTGCCAACAGAATCGGGGTTTTCTCTATGATGGATCTTCTTCATAATGTTCAGAAGCTTGGATTGAATGTTTCTGATGTGGATAAGTTAACAGGTCCTGTAATCGGACGTCCGAAATCTGCAACATTCAGAACAGCTGATGTCGTAGGTCTTGATACATTGGTAATGGTAGCTAACGGAGTTCGCCAAAGCGGTTCTGAAGCTAATGACTTCAATGATGTCTTTGCGCTTCCTGAGTATATCCAGAAAATGATGGATAACAAGTGGCTAGGATCTAAAACACAACAAGGGTTCTATAAAAAAGTGAAAGGTGCAGATGGAAAATCTGAAATTCACGGGCTAAACCTTGATACTCTTGAATATGAACTTCAAGGAAAATCATCTTTCCCTACGCTAGAATTAACTAAAAGCATTGATAAGCCTATCGACCGTTTCAAAGTATTGATCGGAGGAAAGGATAAAGCAGGAGAATTGTATAGAAAATCTTTAGGTGCATTATTCGCTTATGTTTCTCATAAAGTTCCTGAAATCTCTGATGACATCTACAAAATTGACGATGCAATGAGAGCCGGTTTCGGATGGGAAAACGGACCTTTTGAAATCTGGGATGCTGTAGGAATTCAAAAAGGTATTGAATTGGCTAAAGATGCCGGTTACGAAGTTTCTGATTGGGTAAAAGCTTTAGCAGAAAAAGGAGAAACCTTCTATAAAGTCAATGATGAAGGACAAAGCATTTATTACGATAAAAACTCGGGAGACTATAATAATATCCCAGGTCAGGATGCTTTCATCATTTTAGATAATATCAGAAAGAATAAAACACTTTGGAGCAATTCCGGAGCTGCTATTGAAGATTTAGGTGACGGAATCATCAACTTTGAGATCCGCTCTAAAATGAATTCTCTTGGAGGAGAAGTTCTTGACGGATTAAACAGAGCTATTGATTTAGCCGAAAAAGAATATGACGGATTAGTAATAGGAAATCAAGGTACCAACTTCTCTGTAGGAGCTAATTTAGCCATGATCTTAATGATGGCAATTGAGCAAGATTGGGATGATTTGAATATGGCTATTGCTTACTTCCAGAAATCAATGATGAGAGTTCGTTATTCTGCTATTCCTGTTGTTGTTGCTCCACACGGAATGACTCTTGGAGGTGGTTGCGAAATGACTATGCATGCTGACAGAGTTGTTGCTGCAGCTGAAACTTATATTGGACTAGTTGAAACCGGAGTTGGAGTAATTCCTGGTGGTGGTGGTACTAAAGAGCTTACCCTGAGAACATCCAGAGAGTTCCATGCTGATGATGTTAAAAATAACAGACTTCGTGAGGCTTTCATGAATATTGCCATGGGTAAAGTAGCTACATCTGCTTATGAAGCTTATGACATGGGTATCCTTGAAAAAGGAAAAGACATTGTTTGTATAAACAAAAACAGACAAATTGCAGAAGCTAAAAAGATTGCCAAATTAATGGCAGAGCAAGGCTATACTCAACCTATTGAGCAAAAAGTAAAAGTTCTTGGAAAAGACGCATTAGGAATGTTCTATGTAGGAACCGATCAAATGCTGACTGGAAACTTTATTTCTGAACACGACAAGAAAATTGCAGATAAATTAGCCAATGTAATGGTTGGAGGAAATCTTTCCGAACCAACTGTAGTTACTGAACAGTATCTACTGAACCTTGAAAGAGAAACCTTCCTTCAACTATGTGGAGAAAGAAAAACTCTGGAAAGAATTCAGTACATGTTACAGAAAGGAAAGCCACTTAGGAATTAGACTTTAGATTTTAGATGTTAGAAGTTAGAGATGAGAGCACACAAATTACATGATTTGCTTATTTGGAAAAAATCAATGACTTTAGTAAAGGAAGTATATCTCTTGACAGAAGACTTACCTTCAGACGAAAAGTATGGATTAATCTCTCAAATAAGAAGATGTGCTGTATCGATTCCTTCTAATATCGCTGAGGGTGCAGGAAGAAATAATGTAAAGGAATTTAATCAGTTTTTAGGTATTGCATCAGGTTCTACATATGAGCTCGAAACTCAATTAATCTTACTAACTGATTTAAATTTTAAGAATGAAAATGAAATTGTACCTATACTCAATAATCTAAATGAAATTCAGAAGATGATTTACAAGTTTAAAACCAATTTAACAAACGGTTAGAGTCTAACTTCTAACCTCTAAATTCTAATTTCTACAAAAAATGAAACAAGCATATATAGTAAAGGGTTTCAGAACGGCCGTTGGAAAAGCTCCAAAAGGAAGTTTAAGATTTACAAGACCCGATGTGATGGCGGCTACAGTTATTGAAAAATTAATGGCTGCAGTTCCACAATTAGATAAAGACAGAATTGATGACCTGATTGTAGGTAATGCTATGCCGGAAGCTGAACAAGGCTTAAACGTAGCGCGTTTAATCTCTTTAATGGGATTGAATACAGATAAGGTTCCTGGAGTTACCGTTAACAGATATTGTGCGTCAGGAAGTGAGGCTATTGCCATCGCATCAGCAAAAATTCAGGCTGGAATGGCAGACTGTATCATCGCAGGGGGAACAGAATCTATGTCTTATATTCCTATGGGAGGTTATAAGCCGGTTCCTGAAACAGATATCGCTAAAACAAACCCTGACTATTATTGGGGAATGGGTTATACTGCAGAGGAAGTTGCCAAACAATATAATATCACCAGAGAAGAGCAGGATCAATTTGCTTTTGAATCTCACCAGAAAGCTTTAAAAGCTAATGCTGAAGGAAAATTCGCGAATCAAATCGTATCTCTTCCTGTAGAATACAATTTCCTGGACGAAAATCAAAAAATGCAGACTAAGAAATTTGATTTTTCTGTAGATGAAGGCCCAAGAAAAGATACTTCTTTAGAAGGTTTAGCTAAGCTAAGACCTGTATTCGCTAACGGAGGAAGTGTAACAGCTGGAAATTCATCTCAAATGAGTGACGGAGCTGCTTTCGTAATCGTTATGAGCGAAGATATGGTTAAAGAATTAGGATTGGAACCTGAAGCAAGACTGGTAGCTTATGCAGCTGCAGGTTTAGAGCCAAGAATTATGGGAATGGGGCCTATTTATGCTATTCCAAAGGCTTTAAAGCAAGCTGGCCTAGAATTAAAAGATATCGACTTAATTGAATTAAATGAAGCATTTGCTTCTCAATCTGTTGCTATCAAAAAAGAATTAGGATTAAATCCTGATATTTTGAATGTTAATGGAGGTGCAATTGCATTAGGTCACCCTCTTGGATGTACTGGAACAAAATTAACGGTTCAGCTACTCGATGAAATGAGAAAACGCGGAAGCAAATATGGTATGGTTTCCATGTGCGTAGGAACAGGACAAGGAGCGGCGAGTATCTTTGAACTACTTTAAAAATGTATTCATGTATTTATGTAAAATGTATTCATGATCCAAAGTTTAAGAATCATCAATACATTTTACGTGAATACTTCAGTACAAAAAATCAATCTTTAAAATAAAACAAAAATATAATGGCTACATTAAAAGGCGGAGAATTCCTGATCAAGGAAATTCCGGCAAATGAAATTTTCAGTATTGAAGAACTGAATGAGGAACAAAAAATGCTTCGTGATTCTGCTAAAGAATTTATTGATAGAGAAGTAGTTCCGCAAAAAGAACGTTTCGAAAAGAAAGACTATGCACTTACCGAGGAAACCATGCGTAAACTTGGAGACATGGGTATGTTGGGAATTGCTGTTCCTGAAGAATACGGAGGTCTTGGAATGGGATTCGTAACAACGATGTTGGCTTGCGATTATATTTCAGGAGTTACAGGTTCATTGGCAACAGCTTATGGAGCACATACAGGAATTGGAACATTACCAATCGTTCTTTATGGTACTGAAGAACAAAAGAAAAAATATCTTCCGGATTTAGCTACCGGAACAAAGTTCGGAGCTTATTGTTTAACAGAACCTGATGCAGGATCTGATGCCAACTCAGGAAAAACAAGAGCTAAGCTTTCGGAAGATGGAAAACATTATATCATCAACGGACAAAAAATGTGGATTTCTAATGCAGGATTTGCTGATACTTTTACATTATTTGCCAAAATTGATGATGATAAAAATATTACCGGTTTTGTGATCAACCGTTCTGAGCTTGAAAACCCTGAAAGTCTTACTTTCGGTGAAGAGGAACATAAATTGGGAATCCGTGCATCTTCTACTCGTCAGGTATTCTTCAACGATATGAAAATCCCTGTTGAGAACCTTTTAGGAGAAAGAAACAATGGTTTTAAAATCGCATTAAATGCATTAAATGTTGGTCGTATTAAATTGGCTGCTGCTTGTTTAGATGCCCAAAGAAGAATTTTAAACCACTCTATCCAGTATTCTAACGAAAGAAAACAGTTCGGTGTTTCTATCTCTACTTTTGGAGCGATCAGAAAGAAAATTGCTGAAATGGCAACCGGAGTTTTTGTAAGTGAAGCTGGTTCTTACAGAGCTGCAAAAGATGTTCAGGACAAAATTGATGAATTGGTTGCAGGAGGAATGGATCACCAGGCTGCTGAATTAAAAGGTGTTGAAGAGTTCGCTGTTGAATGTTCAATTCTTAAAGTTTTCGTTTCTGACCTTGCTCAGCACACTGCTGATGAAGGAATTCAGGTATACGGAGGTATGGGATTCTCTGAAGAAACTCCAATGGAAGCTGCATGGAGAGATTCAAGGATTTCAAGAATCTATGAAGGAACTAATGAAATCAACAGATTATTGGCAGTAGGAATGCTAATCAAGAGAGCTATGAAAGGAGAATTAGATTTATTATCTCCTGCTATGGCTATCAGCAAAGAATTGATGGGTATCCCTTCATTCGATGTGCCTGACTATTCTGCATTCATGAGTGAAGAGAAAGCAATCATTGCTAACCTTAAAAAAGTATTTTTAATGGTTTCAGGAGCTGCTCTTCAAAAATATATGATGGATATCGAAAAGCAACAACACCTGTTGTTAAATGCTTCTGAAATCCTTAACCAGATCTATATGGCAGAATCTGCCATTTTAAGAGCAGAAAAACATTTCTCTCCTGATTCTGTAGAAGCAGCTATGGCTCAATTAAATCTTTACAAAGCCGTTGAAAAAATCATCGTAGCAGCTAAAGAAGGAATTATTTCTTTCGCTGAAGGAGATGAACAAAGAATGATGCTTTCCGGATTAAGAAGGTTTACAAAATATACCAACCATCCGAATGTAGTAGCCTTAACTGAAAAAGTGGCGGCACACTATATTGAAAAAGGAGCTTATTAGTCTTTTATATATAAATTTGATTTTCAAAAGACGTCTCACTCTGTGAGGCGTTTTTTATTTATAATTTTTTTTATAATTTTAAAGAAATCAAAAAACATTACAACTATGGGAAAATTTATTATCTCAAAAAGAACAAACGGAGATTATCAGTTTAACCTGAAAGCAGGAAACGGCCAGGTAATTTTAACAAGCCAGGGTTACAGTTCTAAATCCGGATGTGAAAATGGCATCGATTCTGTTAAAACCAACGCTAAAGATGATTCTAAATTCGAAAGAAAAACCGCTGCCGATGGAAGGGCTTACTTTAACCTTAAGGCAGCAAACGGGCAGATTATCGGTACCAGCCAGATGTATGAATCTGAAAATGGTATGGAAAACGGAATAGAATCTGTAAAAAACAATGCTCCAGGAGCCTCTGTGGAAGACGAAACAGCAGCATAAAATTATATAAAATAATCTATAGAAAATGTCTTATTTATTTAAGGCATTTTCTATTTTTGTACTCTATCTTTCGAAGAAAAAAATGACTAAAGAAGAACTTTTGCATAGAGCCATAAAAATTGCCGATAAGGCACATAAAGGCCAAACAGATAAATACCATGCTCCTTATATTGCACATGTCATGCGTGTCATGGAATATGGTAAGACTATGGACGAAAAAATTGTTGGAGTATTGCATGATGTTGTGGAAGATCATCCTTCTGAATTTAGTCTGGACTATCTACGAAATGAAGGATTCCCTGAATATATCCTTTTTGCGATAAGCTGTCTCACAAAATTCGATCCAGAAGAAGAGTATGATGACTTCGTCAAAAGAACAGAAAGATCTCCTCTAGCTGTAGCCGTAAAGCTTAACGATCTCCGCGATAATATGGATTTAAGAAGAGTAAACAGAGAGCTTACTCCTAAAGACATTAAAAGGTTTAATAAATACCTTAAAGCATACCGATACCTGATTGATAAATATTAATCAGCTCCCGGGAAATGATAGGTTTTCGTATGATGATCAGTACCGTCGATATTGATGTTTAGCGCTAAATAAACAAAATGAACATTTTTGTTTCCTGAAGCATCAAACTCTCTTTGCCAAAGATAACCTCCGGCAATCCCGAAAAATTCATCAACTTGATATCCTAATCCCCCATAAACCCTGTTTCTGGCAAAAGTAGGCTTCATAGGACTTACCAGGAATATTTCATCGTATACGTTCGCAAAAACGGTTCCTGGTTTCAAGGATTTGTCATTCAAAGGAACTGTAATGTTCAGACGATAACGATAACGCATCCTTTCGGAGCTTTTTCCTGTATTGGGCTCGTAAAACCAACTCTTTTCTGCGCGGAGACGATTTTCAAATTTTACAATTCCTTTTTTTAAATCAATAATATCTTGTAACCAAACCCTGAATTCTTCTTTGTTCATATCACGGTTTTTATAGGTAACATATCTTCCGAGACCAATAAAGGGTTTGTGATTTTTTGTAAGATAGTAGCCAAGTCCTCCTTTTATTTCATAATAATCAGGATAAGTATAATCTTCAATACCCCTCGACTGGCCTTCTCCGTAAAGGAAAAATTTTGGATGAAATTTATAGGTGATAGTCAAAGCATTGAAGCTGGAGATATTCTCTTGCGCTTTAAAAAAAGTGATGCTAAAAAGTAGACTCAAACCTAAAAAAAGTTTCATAAAAAATTTTTGCAAAAATAAAATTTATTAACTATCCCGTTATATTAAGTTTACTTAATATTAATATTGTAAGAGAATCCAATATGAAACCATCTGTTAGGCATCTGAACTCCAAACGTCTCTGTGTAATGGGTATTGGTCACATTGTTAACTAACACATACACTGAGAAATCATTTTTAACAAAACTTAATTTTTCGTCCAGCAAATTATAGCTTCCTAAATTCACCCTGTCATTGTACCGGTAAACCAGTTCATTGGTAAAATATTTCAGAAAACGGGTTTCCAGTTTTGCAATAAACTGATGTTTCAGATTATCCAAAACATATCTTGAAACCAAATCATTGGGCTTTTTAAACTGAGTATCCAGATAGGTATATCCTGCAGAGTATTTTAACCAGCTTAAAACCCGGTGATTGAGCTCTAATTCTATTCCTTTGGTGTCAATTTCTCCAACATTCTGGGCATACCAGATGGGATCATCCAACGTTTTTTTAACCCAATCTATAGAGTTCCGTGAGTTTCTCATAAACCCGCTGATTTTAGCCAACAATCCTTTATTCTGATATTGATATCCGATTTCTGTAGAAATAGCATTCTCAGGAATCAGATCCGGGTTCCCTTGCTCTGTTTTACTTACGTAATAAAGATCGGTAAAAGTAGGTACCCTGTGTACTCTTGCGATGTTTCCGTAAACCTTGTTATTGGCATTAAAATTATACCCAACATCTAAACCAGGATAAAAGAAGTTCCCTTCTTTAGAATAATTAGCCCATGAGACTCCAGGAGTAATGTTCAGCTTTTTCTCCAGTAATGAAAAATGATGCTCTAAAAAGACCTGCGAAACAAAACGGTTTCGGCTACCAAGATTATTACTGGCCAGAAGCTCTTTTCTTAACTCCACACCTACTCCGGTGGTACCCAATCCCCATGAATAGCTTGAGTTTACTTCTCCACCCACATTATTCCCGATATGCATATTTCTGTATATTTCGGGTCTCTGTCTATCATACAAATACATATCCTGCCCTCTTCTCCAGTACACATTAGAATTCAGTCTCAATTTTCCGAATGTCTGCTGATGGGCTATGCTGACAATAGAAGCCTGAAGTTCTTCATATTGTTCTGTAGCATTTTTAGAAGCATAAAATCCGTTGGCTCCAAACTTTTTTTCCGAAAAACCGGCTTGTAGCCTGATGTCTCCATCCTTTATACTTAATTTATTCTGATAAAAAACATTTCTTATTTCATAATCCGTATTATGCATATACCCCTGAGAGGTTGCTGAGTTGGCTTGTAGTGAGTTGGAAAACTTCTCATTTCCCAACTGAGCATTGAATCCAAAGCCATAGGTCTCGAAATCACCGCCTTCAGCACTTATTTTAACTCTCTTTCCAGGATTCGTTTTGGTAATAATATTGATCACCCCTGCATAGGCATTCTGCCCAAATCTTCTGGCAGCCGGACCTTTGATTATTTCAATTCGTTCCACATCTTCCAGATCTACCGGAACATTTAATGAATTGTGTCCGGTTTGGGAATCATTCATTCTGATTCCGTTTAAAAGAAGCAAAACCTGCTCAAATGAGCTTCCCCGAAAAGTAATATCACTTTGTACCCCATTAGCTCCTCTCCTTCTGATATCCATTCCGGGAACCTGTTGAAGAATTTCATCAATACTTTTTGCAGGAGATTTAATAATATCTTCTTTAGAAATTACCGTGATATTCTGATTGGCATTTTTATAAGGAGTAGCAATAAACTTACCCTGAAATTCTATCGTTTCAATATCAGCTGTTTTTTCCTGAGCTTCTGCCAATGCGACAATTCCCAAAAAAAATACGACTCCCAGCTTTTTCATCATATCTCTAATTTTTAAGATTTTTTTAAGATTTTCAAAAATAGAAGACTTAGATAACACTCACAAATGATTCTTATCATAATACAAAAGTTTTAAAGACTGATCCAATAGTTTTTTTACATCTGCTGTTTTGTTGATGTATGGTCACAAAAAAAGATGCAACATCTGCTGCATCTTGTGTGGGAAGTAATCACTATCTTTTTCTCATTAAATGTGTAACAAGATCTCTGAATAACTTTATCATTTCTATATTACATATTTATGAATACAATTTTAGATAATTTAAAAATACGAAACAATAGAAAAGTTAAAAAAACTAACTAAAATCATAAAACAAACGAAAAACAAGAAAATAATACAACTAATCAAACTATTTAGCTTATAACGTTTAACTTTCAGGCGTAACATAGCCCCTGTCTTCACAGAGAAAATAACCGTTTACAGAATACTGTTTAATAAAAACCAGAGATAAAAGAAGAGTATAAGCCTTTCTCTTAAGTCTGATGACTTCCCAAAACGTCTGTATCCAAAGACATTGAGCCTATATATTTATTACAGAAATATTAACAGTCTGTTTAATAGATTTTTTGAATGGTAAAGGATGCATTTATAGCAAAAAAATCCGGTGAAAATTCGTATTTTTGTAGGTCTTAATTTTACTATGGCTCCAATTACAGAAATAGATATAAAAAAACAGGTATTCGTTAAAAACGCACACCTGAATAACCTGAAACACATTGATGTTTTAATTCCGAAAAACAAACTGATTGTCATTACCGGAGTGTCAGGAAGCGGAAAATCTTCTTTAGCTTTTGATACCATTTATGCTGAAGGGCAAAGAAGGTACGTGGAAAGTTTAAGCTCTTATGCACGTCAGTTTTTGGGTAAATTAGAAAAACCAAAAGTAGATGACATCAAAGGTTTAGCACCTTCTATTGCTATTCAACAGAAAGTCATCTCTTCGAATCCGCGTTCTACGGTAGGAACTTCTACGGAGATTTACGATTATATGAAACTTCTTTTTGCAAGAATAGGAAGAACCTATTCTCCTGTTTCAGGAGAAGAAGTCAAAAAGGATTCTGTTTCTGATGTGATAGACTTCATTAAATCTTCTGAAAAAGAAGCGTCTTTCCTTTTAACCGCACCATTGGAATATGACATTGATAATTTTACTGAAAATTTAAATATTTTAAAGCTGGCAGGTTTCACAAGACTTGAAATCAATGGAAATGTGGCTGGAATTGAAGATCTTGAAAGCTTTGGTTTTACTCCTGAAAAAGGAATGGTCATCAATCTGGTTATTGACCGCTTTTCTTATGAAGAAGATGAAAGCTTCTTACAGAGGCTTGCAGACTCAATTCAAATGGCTTTCTATGAAGGAAGAGGATATTGTGCTCTTAAAAATATAGAAACCGGAAAACTAAAAGAGTTTTCTAATAAATTTGAATTGGACGGCATGGAGTTTCTTGAGCCTAACGTCCATTTCTTCAGCTTTAATAATCCTTATGGCGCTTGTCCTACCTGCGAAGGATATGGAAAAGTGATCGGGATTGATGAAGATTTAGTGGTTCCTAATAAAACCCTGTCCATTTATGAAGATGCAGTGGTTTCATGGAGAGGTGAATCGATGAGTGAATGGAAAAAGTCCTTTATTAAGAAAGCAGGCGACTTCCCTATTCATAAGCCTTATCACCAGCTGACAAAAGAACAAAAGAACTTTTTATGGAAAGGAGACGGCAGTAGCAGCTTTCCTTCTATTAATAATTTCTTCAAAATGCTTGAAGAAAATTTATACAAAATACAATACCGGGTAATGTTATCCCGCTATCGTGGAAAAACACTTTGTCCGACCTGTGAAGGCTTGCGCTTACGCGAAGAAACAACTTGGGTGAAAGTAGATTCCCATAATATTCAATCCATGATTGAACTGCCTTTAGACGAGCTCTCCCCTCTTATCAACAGTTTAAAGCTTTCCGAGCATGACAAGGAAGTTGCCAAGCGACTACTATATGAAATTACCACCCGCCTTGAGTTTTTATTAAAGGTAGGATTAGGATATCTTACATTAAACAGGACTTCTAATACGCTTTCCGGTGGAGAAAGCCAGAGGATTAATCTTGCAACAAGTTTAGGAAGTTCATTGGTCGGTTCTATCTATATTCTGGATGAGCCTTCTATCGGATTACATTCCAGGGATACTGAGAATTTAATCAGTGTCTTAAAAAATCTGCGGGACCTGGGAAATACCGTCATTGTTGTTGAGCATGACGAAGACGTAATGAGGGCAGCAGATTATATCATCGATATTGGTCCTGAGGCCGGCTATCTTGGAGGCGAGCTGGTTTTCGCCGGAGATTATAAAGAACTCAAAAATGCCGATACACTTACTTCTAAATACCTGACAGGCCGACTTGAAATTGAGGTGCCTGCAAAACGTAGAAAAGCTAAGGAATGGATTCATATCAAAGGAGCAAGGCAGAATAATCTTAAAAACATTGATGTAGATGTCCCACTGGAAAGTCTGGTTGTGATTTCCGGTGTTTCCGGTAGTGGAAAGTCTACATTAATGAAGGAAATCCTTACCAATGATATCCAGATCCAATTAGGAATGGGTGGAAAAAAAGGTGATTATGACTCTGTAGAATTCCCTAAAAAACTGATTAAAAACATTGAACTTATCGATCAGAACCCTATTGGGAAATCATCACGTTCTAACCCGGTTACCTATCTGAAAGCATATGATGATATCAGAGACTTGTTTGCCAAACAGAAAATATCAAAAATGATGGGCTACAAACCTAAACACTTTTCTTTCAACGTAGACGGCGGAAGATGTGATGAGTGTAAGGGTGAAGGAGTAATTAATGTTTCCATGCAGTTTATGGCAGATATTGAACTGGAATGTGAAACATGTAAAGGAACCCGTTTTAAGAATGAAATTCTCGAGGTAAAATTCGATGAGAAAAACATCTCGGATATTCTTCATATGACCGTTGATGAATCCATTGAATTTTTCAAAGAAAATCATGAAGAGAAAATTGTTACCAAGCTAAAGCCTTTACAGGAGGTTGGTTTAGGATATCTTCAGCTGGGACAAAGCTCATCTACTCTTTCAGGAGGAGAAGCACAGCGTGTAAAATTAGCTTCATTCCTGGTAAAAGGAGTTACCACGGATAAAACATTATTTATCTTTGATGAACCATCAACAGGTCTGCATTTCCATGATATTCAGAAATTATTGAAATCATTGCAGGCACTGATTGACCTCGGACACTCAGTAATTGTTATCGAACATCAGCCGGATATTATCAAATCGGCAGACTATATCATTGATATTGGTCCCGAGGCCGGAAAACACGGTGGAGAAGTTGTTTTCACAGGAACTCCTGAAGAGCTGGCAAAAAATAAGAAATCTCATACAGCGAAGTATATTAAAGAAAAGCTGGAGAACTAGATATAAAGAGAGAGTCGATATTTTGGCTCTCTTTTTTTAATGATTACAGATTGAGCTATTAGGGAGATATCAAACTTTCAAGGATAGGAAGATTAACTTAACATTAAACCACAAATTAATACCCTTAGTTTTTTGTAGAAAATCTAATACCTTTCCTTACTTCCAACGATTAAAAATCTTTAAAAGCCTCATTTTCTGCACGAAACAAAGTTATCCACAGAAAAATGTGGATAACTTGTGAATTTTAACATTTAATTCATGTTTTGTATTAAAAATATTCCTACATTTACTATGTAATACAACTGAAATGAATTCTTTTTTTGCTTTTTTCAGCTTTGAAATTGCAATTAAATTTGAAATAAAAATTTAAGCACAGCATTGTCGGCTGTGCTTTTTATTGTTGTCTAATTAAAAAAATGAGATGTTTTATCTACTGAATCCGCTTCTAAAGAGCGGATTCTTTCATTATTGAAATTTAATTTCAATTTATTTCGAAGATCTTTTTTATTTTAGTCACTCAAATAAGACTTATTAAAAAAACAATACTAACCATTCTCATTTTAGCTTGCGAAATTTCCGTTCATGCACAATTACAAAACCCTGGATTTGAAGTACTCGAAAATAATATTCCTATCAACTGGAATTACAGACCCAGTGAAGTCTATGAAACAAAAATAGATAACCTCATCAGACATTCCGGAATCAACTCCTTACAAATTGCCAGTAAATCATCCGCAAATGGCATGCAGTCTTTTTCTCAGGTGGTTCCTATCCCCGGAAAGGGATTAAGGAAATTGGAAATCAGCGCTTACATTAAGTCTGAAAATGTAAAGGGAAATATTGCTCTTTGGTGTCAGGTAAAAGATGAGAATAAAAAAAGCATTGATTTTGGAAACTCAGATAC